>VYDD01000217.1:4472-7180 GCA_009843625.1 Gammaproteobacteria bacterium
AAGCTGCACTTCCTCGACTCCGGGCTCCTCTGTCACCTGCTGGGCATCAGATCCCCGGAGGAGCTGCGCCACCATCCGCTGCGCGGTCAGATCTTCGAGAGCTGGGTGGTGTCGGAGGTGTTCAAGACGATCACGCATCGGGGTCGCGAGCCTCGGCTGGCGCACTATCGGGCCCCGAGGATCGAGGTCGATCTCGTCGTGGACCGCGGGCTGCGGCTGATCCTCGTGGAAGCCAAGTCCGGGACGACCATCGTCCCGCGCTTCTTTGCCGGGTTGCGGGGCCTTGCCGCCTCTCTGGAGGAAGCCGAACAGAGCTTCGAGCAACGCCTCGTTTACGGCGGCGATTCCCGTCATCGGCGCAACGACACCGAGATCTTTCCCTGGAATCGGATGCTGGAGGCGGAGTGGGGTTAAGCCCCCTGGACACGGCGAGGGAGCGGCTGCGGGCCTACGCGCGGGCGGGGGCGTAGGGGAAACGCTTACTCCGCCACCGCCCGCAGGGTCTCCAGCGGCTTCCGCCGCAGCACGCCCCGGCTGTTGGCGAACCCGGTGACCACGGTCAGAGCGACCACCACCAGCCAGACGGCGACAACGCGCCCGAGCGGCAGGTGGAAGTCGAGTTCGAAGAAGAACCTCACCAGCGCCCATGCCGAACACACGCCCAGCAGCGCGCCCGTCAGCCCGGCGAGCACGCCCAGGCTGGTGTATTCCGCGAGCAGCACCTGGCGCACGAGCGAGCGGCGCGCACCGAGCGTCTTCAGGAGGGCGCTCTCGCGCATCCTCTGAAAACGGGACGTGGAGAGGGAGCCCACCAGCACGACCACGCCGGCGAGGGCGATGAAGAAGGCGAGGAAGCGGATGGCCCCGCCCACTCGGCCGTGGATGGTGTCGAGGGCCTCCTGGATGAGCGCGAGATCGAGCACCGAGACGTTGGGGTGACTGAGCACCAGGTTGCGCTGCATTCGGGCGCGGGCATCCGGGTCGACGATTCGGGCGAGGCCCAGATAGCTGCGCGGGGCCTGGTCGAAGACGCCGGGCTCGGCGACCACCAGGAAGTTGATGTCGAAGCGGTCCCAGTCGACGCGGCGCAGGTTCCTCACGGTGGTGGGCACGGGGACGCCCTGGACGTCCCACGTGATCCGGTCGCCGATCCCGACCCTGAGGTCGTCGGCCAGGTCGGCGTCGAGGGAGACGCCGTCGGGCGGGTCGCCGCCGTTGTCGCCGTCGGGCGCCGTCCCCTCTCCCCACCAGCGGCCGGCCACCAGCTCCTCGGTGTCGGAGAGCTCGGCGCGCGAGGTGTTGCGGTACAGGCGGCGCACCGCCCAGCGGGCCGGGCCGCCGTCCCTGCGGTCGCGCAGGATCTCCGCGGCCGGACGGCCGTTCAGGCTGGAGATGCGGGCCGGCACCACGGCGGTCAGGTCGACCGGGCCGCCGCCAGCGGCCGCCACCAATTCGGTCACGCCGTCGCGCTGGTCGGGCTGGACGTCGAAGAAGAGCAGATTGGGCTGTTCCTGCCCGCCGTCCACCGAGAGCACGCGGCCCAGGCTGGCCTGAACCGCGAGCACGGTGGTGATGAGGAAGGCGCCCAGTCCGAGCGCGAGCATGACAGCCGCGGTCTGGTTCTGGGGCCGGAAGAGGTTGGCGACGCCCTGGCGGACGGCGTACGACGCGCGCGCCGGGAAGTACCGGCGGGTGACGCGGGTCAGCGCGACCGCGGTTCCGTAGAGCAGCAGCAGGGCGGCGCTCAGCCCGCCGGCGAAGGCGAGGCCGTGCTCGGGCTCGGGGGCCTGCCACAGGCTGAGCAACAGCATCCCGCCGACCAGAGCGCCGAACGCGAACACGCGATCCAGCCGCGACCGCGCCGTCACCTGCGGCTCGAAGTCGGCGCGCAGGGCCTGGAGCGGGGCGATGCCGCGGATGCGGAGAAGCGGGACGAGCGCGAACAGCGCGGCCGCCGCCATCCCGGTCGCCAGCCCCGCGACCACCGCCGTCCGGTCCACGCGCGCCTCGATCGCCACGGGCAGCACGTCCGCGATCAGCAGGGGCAGGAGACGCTGCAGCCCGATCCCTCTCGCCACGCCCGCGACGGAGCCGACCAGCCCGAGCGCGACCGCCTGAAACAGGTAGGCGTTGAAGACGCTCCGCTCGCGCGCGCCGATGCAGCGCAGCACCGCGACCGACGTGGTCTTCTCTTTCACGTACACGTGGATCGCGCTGGCCGCGCCGATGCCCCCGAGCAGCAGCGCGGTCAACCCCACGACCCGGAGAAACCAGGCCAGCACGCGGGTGCCCCGGGTGAGCCTCCTGGCCTGGTCCTGGGCGGTCACCGAAGTCACCGCCTGGTTGCGGAAGAAGCGCCAGTGGCGGCCCTCCAGATCCTCGGGGTCCTCTCCCGCGGGCATGCGCACATAGATGTGGTAGCGGGCGACGCTGCCGAACTCGAGCAGCCCGCTGGCGGCCAGGTCGCTCCGGGCGACGAACACTCGCGGCCCGATGGCGCTCTGGAAGCCGATGTCGGTGGGGAGGCCGCGCACGGTGCCCAGAATGACGAAGGAGGAGGTGCCGACCTGCAGGGTGTCGCCGGCGCCCACCCCCAGCTGGATGGGGATGGCCTCGTCCACGATCGCGACCCCGGGCTCGCCCAGCCGCGACCAGATGCCCGGAGGCGTGGTCTCCACCCGCCCGTAGAGCGGGAAGCCCCCCTCCAC
>VYDD01000286.1 GCA_009843625.1 Gammaproteobacteria bacterium
CCCGCGGAAGGCGAATATCGAGGACGATCTGGCGCGCGAAGTCGGTCGACTCCAACCCCGTCAGCGCACCGACCGTGTCGGCCAGCGGCAGCGCGATCTGCCCGTAGGTCAGCGTCAGCAGCGAGTGCGCGGCGAGCGCGGTGAGGAGGATGGCGCCGCTAGTGTTGACCCGCGCGGCCATGATCCTCCTCCCACGTTTCCGGTGCGAGAAAGCGCCACTCGCCGTCGCGAAGTGCGGGATGCAGCATCTTCACGATGTCCGCCAAGTGCCAGTCCGGACGGATGATTCCCATCTCCCACATCTCCCAGGAATCGGCGGTGGGATGCGGCTTGCCCAGCTGCCAGAACACGCAGCCCTCCCGGTACGCCTTGAAGCGCGCAAGCACATCCCAATCGTCGAACTTTGCGGAAATCGGGTCGCGGATCATCCAGCAATCGGCGTCCGTTGCGTCCCGCAGGAGGCGTTCCGTCGAAAGGTCGGAGAAGCTGTCGAGTTCGGGATCGTCCTCGCCGCCGAGCACAAGTTCCGCGTTCGCATCGCGAATGAGGGCCGCGTCGGCGTTGCGCTGCGTAACCGCCCAGCGATTGCCTCCGCTCCTGTACCAGGCCCAGAGAAGAGACCGGCGCGGTTGCTCTTCGGCGAGGGACTTCAGGCGGTCGACTTCCTGTGCGACCATCTCTACGAAGGCGTCGGCCTCCGCCTCCTTTTCGGTCAGCAGGCCCATCAGGCGAACCCACGCGACACGGCCCATATAGTGCGGCTCCGCATCGATGAAGGTCGGCACGACCGGAATGCCCAGCGACTCGACGCGCTCCAGGTGCTGGGTATGCGTGAGGTCGGCCATGCGCGCAATCAGCACGTCGGGCCGCGCCGCTACCAGCGCGTCGAGTGTCGGCGGCATGTGCCAGCCATAGCCGATCTGCCGGATCTCACCCGACCGGGCCTTGCGGCGCAGGTCATCGTCATAGCTCGTGTGCCCGCCAACCGCTACGATCCGGTCTTCGACTCCGAGTATACGCAACATCCCTTCATGGGGATGATCGTTGACGGCGATCCGCCGGACGGGCGGAGCAAATGAGGTCTGAATCCCGACAGGGAATCGTCTAACTGCTTACAGGGCTGCACGATCTGCGTTTCCTGCCGTTGGACTGGACCTTGCTGGACCGTACCGCGAAAGCGGGGAAGCCGCGCTCGAATGGCGGGACTTCTCACCCGGGCCCTCCGACCGTCGGAGGTGCTGGAGGCGAGCCTCGCCCTGGCCCCGATGCCGTGGAAAAATCCGTCTGCATCCGAGCGACGTGAGCCAGCTTCCGAAGGGCACCAACCGTGACTCCGAGTGTCACGAGGATGACCAAGGCGGGTCGCCGAGGCGGTTGGACCAGGAGTCACCAAGAGGGAATGCAGGCTGATGGTTGACGCGCGTTTCTCAGCGCCGTGAAGGACATGCTCGCGCAGGGCGGCAGCATCAAGCTCCGGGGATTCGGCGTCTTCAAGGCGCGAGCCTGACGTGCGGATCGGCGACAAAGGGGCACGCTTTCATCCTCCACGTCGCGGAAGTGCAGCAATACAGCCCACGAGCGCTTGTTGATGGGCGATAAGTTTCGTCAGGAATCCCAACCGAGGCGTTCAGCGCTCGGGTGGGCTCGCTATCGGATCTCGTCCTGTACACCAACGACGACAGTGCGTTCAGCCAACCGGACTTGAACCACCCGCATCCATGGGTCGCCGTCGCCCCACAAGTCTCCCACCTCAGGCGTACGATCAGACGAAAAGGAATACGCCGCTCTCGCTGAGGGCGGAATATGCGCGGCCGCCGCCGCTGTGAATCGTACCTGCCAAGTGACTCTGCCAGCCATCGCGACCTCCCGCCGCTACGTTTCGATCCGTGTTGACACAACCGTGGCAGCGGCGTTCTTGAAGCTCAAGCGGGTGAAGAGCACGCCCGCCATTACCGATCCTTGCTTCTCTCCGTTCCCGATGGAGCACCGAAAGGCATCGAACCCCTTCACGCCAAGCCATTCTCAGTTCCTGCGACTGTCCTCAAGGCACCGAGGCGTTCTGCTCCGTCCACCTCTTCTCGATCCCGATCGTAGAAGAGGAACCACGGCAACTCGGCTTTGGCGTATTCGTGTGCGGTGGGAGGCTTGGTTGGCGGGCGCTCCCCGGTGATCGCCATCCATTGCCTCGAATTCGCCAGCGTCACGAAGGACCGGGCACCGCGTTGCTGGTCCCAAGCGTCCAGTCCGAAGGCGTCCCGGTAGATCTGCTGAGCCATGCGTCCCCCCGGAGCGACGCCCATCAGGTCGGAGGGGAAAAGCTCCAGAACCTCGCGAACACGACTCCCCAGTCTAGGCTTGGGCAGCTCCTCATAGACGTTCCGCCTCATCGGATACACCGCCAGTTGCAGGCCGCCATGCCACGCTTCGCCCGTCAGCTGCTCTTCCGCGCTGTATCCCTCGCCGAGCGGCATCGCCACGAACTGGCGGATGGTTCCCTTCTCAACGCAGTAGCCGTCCAGCCACGGCTGTCCGGGGACGACCAGATAGTTCTGAGGATCCCGAGTCAGACCTTCCTCCCACGGCTCTCCGCCAACCGCGCAGACCTTCCCGGTGGCGATCTTGATCGCACAGGGGTACGGATTGGAACCGAGCCCACCGAGAAAGCTGATCCACACCGCTTCGGCCTGATGCATCGGCATCACCACGCCCCCGCGACGTACGCTGTCTTCCGGGAGACGCTCCGCGAAGTCGTCGAAATGACGGAGCGGAAAACGTCCGAGTCCGGGCGGCAGGGGATAGGTCCGGCCGTCGTCCGGGATACGTAGAGTCCGCTGAAACTCGATCCTGCAAGCGGCGTCTCGATGGACATTGGGAAATCTGAAGGCCAGTCCGTCACGCTCGATGGAGATCATTGTGTCGCCGGTCCCGTTTCCAGAGGCCACGTCACCACTCCCCATCCCGAACCACGCGCACCACGCGGAAGATCGCCTCGTCGGGTGCGTCACGAAGCCGCCGGATCAGATCCGCAAACAGTTTCGGCCTCTTGCGAATGATCGCCTGCAACTCGCTCGATACCTTGCCTGCCATGGCGA
Source organism: Gammaproteobacteria bacterium (assembly GCA_009843625.1). GTDB lineage: Bacteria > Gemmatimonadota > Gemmatimonadetes > Longimicrobiales > Gaopeijiaceae > BD2-11. The sequence continues at coordinate 3,093 of VYDD01000286.1, forward strand.
GGAAGACATCCGGGTCCTCGCCCAGTTCCCTGGCCAGCCGAACGGTGGTTGCTTCCGATGGAGGTGCGGCCACACCGCGCTCGATCTTGCTCAGGTATGCCGGCTCGACGCCGACGCGGTGGGCGACCTGGCGCAACGAGTAGCGGCGGTCGTTCTGGCGCAGGTGTTCGCGGAGTTGGCGCGTTCTGGCTCCGAAGTAGGTCATTGAATTCGGGGGCTGATGTTGTTTGTCATACACGATACACATATCTTTCCAAGGCGTCACCCGAGCCGCGGCTTCCTGAGCCGCAGCTTCCAACCCCTCCGACCACGGCACTCACAAGCCACGATGAACCACTGGCCCCTCTGGCGGCAACGTCTCCGTCTCGCCCGCACCCTGTTCGTTCACCGCTGGCACGCGGCGCAGACCGTGGGCGAGTGGTTCGGCAACGAGTCAGTGGGGGAGCGCTTCGAGCACATCAACCACGTCCGGTCGCTGGCGCAGTACGTCTGGCGCTGTGGGGCGTTCCGCGAAGACGCGGAAGGGACCGGTAGGATCGCGCTGCCGGAGGCCGCGCGCGGCCTCCAAGCCATCTTCAAGCCGGTCTCGGCCAAGGGACCTGACCACTTCGAGCGGGCCGTCCGTTATGCGGCGCGGTTCGGAGACGACACGCCCTCTGCGTTCGCGGTCCGCGATCCGGATCTTGCGGTCCTGCTGAGCTATGCCGCCGAGCACGCGGACATTCGGACATTCGCCACCGAGTTGGCCGGTCTGCACCGGGCCATGCTGCGCTACTACGTGCAGATGCGCTACTTGACGCCGACGGAGGCCCAGACCTTCGGGCGCGGGCGGGTTCCGCTGCTGACCCCGCTGAGAGCGACGCGGCGTCACCCTGCCGAAGAGGGCGACGGCCCGCTCTACAAGGGTCCGCTGCCCGCCGACCTGTCCGGCGCGCTCCTGAACACCTTCGCCCGCAACATCCACCATGCCCTCGCCTGCCGGGCTCGCGCTGAGCTATTTCAGACTCTGTCAGCCAACGCCCAAGGGAACACGGTCGCCACCGAAGCGCGCGGACGCCGAGCAGGACCGGGCTTCACCGTCGAAGCCCTCTTGGAACGGCGGCGCACTCGTTTCGTGGTCCATGACCGGGCGCTCGCGTCCATGCTGGCGAGCATCCACGAGCCCCCGATGCACCCGGTAATCCAATGGCTGGCCGTGTTCAAGACGGCAGTATCGACGATGATCACCGCGATGCCGGTGTTCATCGTCAAGAACTTCTTCCGCGACACGCTCGCGGGGTTTGTGGCGGGCCGGTATCCGCAGGTGCCCTTCGGCGGAACGTTGGCCGGAGGAGCCCAAGCCGTGCGCGACCTCACGACCGGGCGCTCCGAACCGATGCGGGAGTACCTGTTGCAGGGTGGCTTCTACTCGGGGCTGGTCGAGTCCGAGACGCACCTGGCCGACATCCGGGGAGAGGACGGGAGGTTGCGGAAGGGACTCGCGGCGAGGCGGACGTGGTCGCGGCTGGTCTACGCGCTTACGCGACCGGCGTGGATCGCGGAGGCCGGAACCCGGGTCAACCAGTTCGAGCGCTCGCGCCGCGCCGGTGCCACCAAGTACGCCGCAGCCCGCGCGGCGCGAATGGTCTCCTCGGATTTCGCGAACATCGGCTCGTCGCGGGGCTGGCGGATGTACGTCCACACCGTCCCGTTCCTGAACGCGGCAATCCAAGGGCTCGACCAACTCTACCAGATCTTCCGCAAACCCCGGCGAGGCGACCCGGCTGCGTCGGCGCGCACCGCCGACCAGCGTGCCCACATCCGCAAAGTAATCTGGTCGGGCGGGTGCCTGGCCGCGCTGTCGTGCGTCGCTTGGGCGTTCAACGGTTCCACCCGAGCGCGCGAACGGGCCTACCAAGGGGAGACCGACTATGACAAGGCGTCCTGGGTGACGCTCTACGATGTGGCCGGGGACGCCGACATCCGCATCCCCGTCCCGTTTCAGATCGGGGCGGCGTTCATCAAGCTCCCCGAGGTCGCCTTGGACCTCGTCGCTGGAAGGGAAACGCTGGCAGGGCCGAAGTTCGTCTGGTCGCTGGTCCACGGAAACCTCGCCGTTGGCTGGGTCCCGGCCGTCGCCCAGCCGATCGTAGAGATCCGGACCAACCGCAACTTCTTCGGCGACGAGATCATTCCCCCCTACATGGCCAACTGGCCTGCGGAGCGCCAGTATTTCGACCGGTCCACTCCCCTGCCGTATCGCGAAGTGGGTGCGGCGCTCAACGTCTCTCCGCTGCACGTCCAGACCGTCGTGAGGGGCTGGACCGGGCATCTCGGCAACGCGGCGGTCGTCGCCCTGGACGAGGCAATGTGGAGCGAGCGGGTGAACGGGCCGAAGCCCTTTCCCAAGACTGCCCGGCTTCTTACGGGAATCTACAGCCTGCAACCTCCGAGGCCGCGGACCTATACCCGGTTCGGAAACGAGTTCTACGCCATCTCCGATTGGGCCGAGGGATATGCGCGGTCGGGCGCGTGCTCCGCCTCCAACCGCAGTCGGCGCGTTCCCGCCGTCTGCCGTGCGCGCACCGTAGCCGGACGCGTACGACGGGAAGCTACCGAACTTCGGCGTCAGGGGGACGACATTCGTACGGACATCTTCCGGAGCCGCAGGGCGAAGGAGCGTGAGCTAGAAGTCCTGTACGAGCAAATCGACGCGGGGTTCCGGCTGGTGCTGCCGGAACTGCGTGCGCTGCGTAGGCGGGAGTTCGAACTGGTGGACGCCCCGACGGGCGTTTCCTCCGACCGGAGAACCCGTCCGACACGGCCTCGTCGCCCGGTACGGCCACGACGGCGTTGACTGCGATGGCCAAGCCTTCCAGTGTGGAATGGCTCTCTTGGGGCGTAACGAGCATCCCGGCCGGAGGTGGACGGACCGTTCCGGAACCGGTACTTAGGAGGTTCGATTTGGTGAGACACCAGATGAGTTATTCAGGTCGGCGAGCGGCGCCATTCCGATGGCTCCTCACGGCTACGCTCCTGGTGTTGTGTGCGCTTGCGATGGTTCCGTTCGGGTTGGTCGGTCAGCCGGTGGCAGATCCTCTGGCTCGGTCCGACGTGGCGTCGCACTCGGAGCCGGTGTCAGTTCAACCGCGTGACACGCTCGATGTTCTGCTGGAGCGGGTACGGTCGCTTGAGACCGAAATCGACGCCTTGCGCGCCGCCAGTGACTCCGCGCAGGTTCGCTACGCGGCGCTGGACAGTACTCTCACGCACGAACGCCGTCTCCTCGTCGAGGAACTGGCGGCGTTGCGGCGGAGCCTGATCCCGCTGATGGATTCGGTGGCGGCATACAGCGCGGACGCGGTTCGGGTCGAATTGGCAGACGGGCTTCGCTCTATTCGCTCCGAGTCGGTGCGCGGACGCGAAGCGCTGATGGCCCAGGTCGAGGGAGCGGCGCGGTCGCTGGACGCGCTCGAAGGGCGGTTCGGCTCGTGGGAGCCCGAGGTGCGAGACAGCCTGACTGCAACGGCGGGCCGAATCCAGGTGGAGCGGCAAGAGAGGCTAACTGCGGATAGCCGGAGTCGGTTGCTTCTGGCGATTGCGACCGGACTCCTAGTGGTCGGGATTGCCGTGGTGTGGTGGAGTGGGCGGAGGCGGATTGCTGCGGTCCAACAACGGGTGGCGAGCCCGGCAACGGTGGATGAGCGAATTGAGGAGGTCCGGCGAGAGTTGGGGGTGGAGGTCGGGCGCGAAGGTCAGCGGCTACTGGAAGAGCAGTTGAAGCCATTGGAGCGAATTAGCCGGATGTTGGCCAAGATCAGCGACGCGAGCGGGGGTGCCATACCGGATCACGAATTGGCACTGGGCGTCTGCAACGAAGTGAACCGAATCGAGAAGAACCTGGCAGCGATGGACACGTCCGTGAGGGGCCACCGGCAGCTTTCCGGTTGCGTCCGGCGAGTGAAGGAGAACCTGCGAGTCCACCGCTACGACATCACGGAACTCCTTGGCAGGGACTACGACGGCGGGATGCAAGTCGAGGCGGACTTCGTGGAAGACCAGCACCTGACACCGGGCCGTCAGGTAATA
>VYDD01000455.1:0-1463 GCA_009843625.1 Gammaproteobacteria bacterium
GGGACGATGCCCGGCACGTCGCAATACCGGTACTCGCGGGTTCTCCTGACGCTCTCCGGCGAAGCGCTCGCCGGAGAGGAGGGATCCGGCATCTCTCCGCCGGTCGTGGACCGGCTCACCGACGAGATCGGGACGCTCGCCGACCTGGGCGTGGCCCTCGGCATCGTCATCGGGGGCGGCAACATCATGCGCGGGGCGCTGGCCAGCCGTCAGGGCATGGACCGCGTCACGGCCGACTACATGGGCATGCTCGCCACCGTCATCAACGCGTTGGCGCTTCAGGATCTGCTCGAACGCAAGAACGTCACCACGCGCGTGCTGACCGCCTTTCGCATGGAAAAGCTGGCGGAGCCCTACATCCGCCGCCGGGCGATTCGCCACCTGGAGAAGGGCAGGGTGGTGATCTTCGCCGGAGGCACGGGGAACCCGTATTTTTCGACCGACACCGCGGCCGCGCTGCGGGCGATCGAGATGGAAGCCGACGTGATCATCAAGGCCACGAAGGTGGCGGGGATCTTTACCGCCGATCCTCTCCTGGACCCGACCGCGCAATTCATCCGGCGCATCAGCTTTCAGGAAGTGATCGCGCGGGAACTGGGAGTCATGGATGCGCCGGCGGTGTCGCTCTGCAAGGACAACAAGCTGCCCATAATCGTACTCAATCTCGGCGAGAGAGGAGCGGTCGGGGCCGCCATCAGAGGGGAGCGCATAGGCACGTTGGTATCCTGACCGGGTATCTGCTCTCCGATCGGTGTCACACGCGCGCGGGAGGCTGTCATGGGACTCATGGAAGAACTCACGGAGCGCATGGACGCCGCGCTCGATGCTGCCCGGCGCGAGTTCGCAACCGTTCGAACCGGCAAGGCGACCCCGGCTCTGCTGGACACCGTCCGGGTCGACGCCTACGGGGCCAGCATGCCCCTGAATCAGCTCGCGACGGTGGTTGCGGCCGACGCGAGCCTGCTGGTCGTGCAGCCATACGACAAGTCGCTGGTGTCCTCCGTCGAGAAGGCGATCATGTCCGCCAACCTCGGGCTTAATCCCTCCAACGACGGCAACCTCATACGCGTACCGATTCCTCCGCTCACCGAGGAACGACGCCGGGAATACGTGCGCATCATCCACAAGATGTCGGAGAATACCCGGATCTCGATCCGCCACGCCCGGCGCGCGGGCAATGGCGAGGTGAAGCGTCGCATCAGGGAGCACGAGATCAGCGAGGACCAGGGTCACCACATGATGGGCGGGATTCAGAAGCTCACCGACCGCTACGTGGCCTCGCTGGACGAGCTCATGAAGGCCAAGGAGGAGGAGGTCATGGCCATCTAGCCATGAAGTCCAACGTGCCGGCCCGGATTGACATGAGCGGGCCCATGCCGCGTCACGTAGCCGTCATCATGGACGGCAACGGGCGCTGGGCCCGGCGGCAGGGCCTGCCCCGCAAGACGGGGCACGAAGCCGGG
>VYDD01000455.1:1473-7131 GCA_009843625.1 Gammaproteobacteria bacterium
ACGCCGTACGCACGACCATCGAGGCTTCGGTCGACGCCGGCATCAAGATCCTCACCCTCTTTGCGTTTTCCACCGACAACTGGAATCGTCCGTCGGAGGAGGTGTCGGCTCTGATGTCGCTCCTGAAGGCGTATGCGGAGCGGGAGTGCTCGGAGCTTGTCGAGAAGGGCGTCGAAGTACGTGTGCTCGGGACCCTGGCCAGAATGCAGCCTTCAGCGCGCGGGGCCGTGGAGCGCATCATGCGGGAGACCGAGGGCGGAACGACGCTCAGGCTCAATCTGATGATCTCCTACAGCGGAAGGGAAGACATCCTGACCGCGGTTCGCCGTCTGGCCGCGCGCGCCAGAGCCGGAGAACTGGACCCCGCGGAGATCGACGAGGCGTGCCTGGAGCGCGCGCTGCTGACGAGCGGCATCCCCGATCCCGACCTTCTCATCCGGACTTCCGGGGAGTGCAGAATCTCCAACTTCATGCTTTGGCAGATTTCGTACTCGGAGATCCACATCACCCCCGTGTTGTGGCCGGATTTCTCCAAGGACGACCTCTTTGCGGCCGTACTGGACTACCAGCGTCGCGACCGCCGCTTCGGCCGGATCACTTCCGGCTGATGGCGATGGCCGACCTTTCGCGCCGCGCGGTGGTGGCGGTGGTCGCGCTGCTCGTCGTCCTTCCGGTCATCTACCGGGGCGGGTGGCTCATGGGTGTGCTTGCGGCGGCGCTGGCCATGCTGGCCACCCGCGAGTTCTGTCTGCTGGCTCGGCGGACGGGTGTACGGACCTTTACCCGCACCGCCATGGCCATCACGGCAGCGCTCGTCCTGGCAGCGACGGCGGAGCCCTTCTTCACCGGTTTCGCCCCGCTCGCACTGGCGGTCCTCATGGGAGCCACCGTGGCGCTCTTTGTCGCTGCCGTGCGCGTGCGCGCGTTGACGGACAAGCCGCTCGCGTCCGTCTGTTCGACGCTGACGGCGGCTCTCTATGTGGGAGGCGGACTCTGTTTCGCGGTGCTGCTGCGCCACCTTCCGGAGACGGGGGTCGCCGTGAGAGCGCCCGGCCCGCTCGAAGGCCCGTTGGTGCTGTTCTTCCCGTTGGCGGTCACCTGGGTCGGGGACATCGCCGCATATTTCGCGGGCAGCCTGTGGGGAACTCGCCGCCTGTTTCCGGCCGTCAGCCCGGGCAAGACGCTGGAAGGCACCGTCGCCGGAATCCTTGCCGCCGGGGCGGCGGGCCTGTTCTTCGCGGTGGCGGCCGCCGAGCCGTTCGTCCTGCTGGGGGTCGGGCCGGGCTGGCTCGTCGGCATCGCGCTCCTGATCGGCACGGGCGGACTGGCGGGGGATCTGGCCGTTTCGCTGCTCAAGCGCGAAGCCGGCGTCAAGGACACGGGGTCGATGCTTCCCGGCCACGGCGGAGTGCTCGACCGGCTCGACGCCGTGCTGGTGACGCTGCCGCTCGCCTACGCGGCGCTTCAGCTCGCCGGTTCGGTGTCGCCATGAGCCGGGTGGCGGTCCCCGAGGCGAAGGGTGCGTCGACGTGATCCGGGTCGCGATCCTGGGATCCACGGGATCCGTCGGGCGCAGCGCGCTCGAGGTCATGGGCCGCCATCCGGAGCGCTTCCGCGTGGTCGCGCTGGCCGCCAACCGCTCGGTAGCCGTGCTTCGCGAGCAGGCGGCGCTGCATCGGCCGCTCCGGGTGGTGGTCGCCGACCCCGGCGCCGGGAGGCTCGACCTCCCCGGCGTGTCGTCCGCCTACGGCCGCGAGGCTCTGATCGAACTCGCGGGGAACAGCGACGCGGATGTGGTCGTCAATGCCCTGGTGGGGGTCTCGGGCCTGGAGCCCACCCTCGCCGTGCTGCGGGCGGGCAAGCGTCTCGCGCTGGCCAACAAGGAGTCGCTGGTGGCCGGAGGCGAACTCGTCAACGAAACGGCGCGTTCGGGAGGCGGTGAGCTGGTGCCGGTCGATTCGGAACACAGCGCGATTCTGCAGTGTCTCGCCGGCAGCGACCCCGGGCATGTGGCCCGCATCGTGCTGACCGCTTCGGGCGGTCCCTTTCGCCGCTGGGACGCGTCGCGAATGAACGACGTCACGCCCGCCGACGCGCTGCGCCATCCCACCTGGAACATGGGTTCCAAGATCACCATCGACTCGGCCACGCTCGCGAACAAGGCGCTGGAGGTCATCGAGGCACATTTCCTGTATCGGATGGAGTATGAACGCATCGACGTGGTCGTTCATCCGCAATCGATCGTCCACTCCTTCGTGGAATTCACGGACGGCTCGGTCGTGGCGCAACTCGGCCTTCCCACCATGGAACTGCCCATCCTGTACGCGCTGACACACCCGGAACGGATCGACGACGTCCGCCTGCGAACGTTCCGTCCTTCGCGCCTGTCGGATCTCACGTTCGAGGAACTGGACCGGCCGCGGTTCCCCCTGTTCGAACTGGGCGTGCAGGCCGGGCGCGCCGGTGGCTGGGCGCCGACGGTCTTCAACGCGGCCAACGAGGTGGCTGTGCACGCATTCCTGGAGGGCGTGCTACCCTTCAGAGAGATGGCGGTGGTGGTGGGAGCGGCGCTGGAGCGAACTCCTCCAGGAAGGATCAGGTCGGTCGAAGACGTGCTCGGCGTGGATGCCGAGGCCCGGCGCGTGACCCGGGAATCCATCGAGGCGGTGGTCGCGTAATGGCGCGCGGCTCATGAGCGGGCGCATACAGGGAGAGGGATGATGGCGTTGCTGGCGACAATCGTTGTCCTGGGCGTTCTGATCCTCGTCCACGAACTTGGCCACTTCTGGGCGGCCAAGGCCGTGGGCGTGAAGGTCCTGCGCTTCTCGATCGGGCTGGGGCCGCGGGTTCTCGGTTTTCGCCGCGGCGACACCGAATACGTGATCTCGGCGATTCCGCTGGGCGGCTACGTCAAGATGAGCGGCATGGCCGATGAGGTCATGGATCAGGTGGAGGGAGGTGGCGGCGAGGTGCGGCGGGGACCCGCTCCCACGGACTTCGACGGCAAGCCGGTCTGGGCGCGCGCGCTGGTGCTGTCGGCGGGCGTGATCATGAACATGATCTTCGCCTTCGCAGCGTATACCACGATCGCCGCGGGCTGGGGCAGGGTGGAGGCGGACGAGACCCGGCTCGGCTACGTGGACATGGAGCTGCTGCCCCCGGGCGCGGAACCGCTGGCGGGGCTTCCCGTGGGCGCGCGCGTCACGCGGGTGGGCGACCGCGATGTGGTCCACTGGGGGGATGTGCGCGAGGGATTCCTGTCGGCACGGGGCGAGACGATCTCGGTGGAAACCGAGTCCCCGCGCGTGACGGTCTCGGTGCCGGCGCCCGACGATCCTTCCGCGCGCGAGCGCCTGGCATTGGCCCTCGACTACTGGATCGACGCCGAAGTCCTGGACGTCGAGCTTGGGATGCCCGCGGCGAGCGCGGGCGTGCAGCCGGGAGACCGCGTGCTCGCCGTGGACGGTGCAGCCGTGGACAATTGGGCGCTGTTCCGGCGGGAGATCATGCGCCGTCCCGGTCGCACGGTCGAACTTCAACTGGCGCGCGACGGCGCTCTGATAGAGATCGCGGTGCCCCTCGCAACGCGTGAGGAAAGGGGACCGGACGGGGAGATCAGGACCGTGGGTCAGGTCGGCATTCTGGCTCCGGTGGCCGATCCGGTGTACGTGCCCGTTCCGCTGACCCGCGCTGCGGTCATCGGATACCGGGACACCGTGGGCACCACCCGCATGATCCTCGCGTTCCTCGGCGATCTCGTGACCGGGAACGTCTCCCCGCGCAACGTGGGCAGCATCGTCACCATCGGAACGCTGTCCGGCCAGGCGGCAGAGGCGGGGATTCAGACCTTCCTGCGCTTCATGGCTCTGTTCTCGGTGAATCTGGCGATCCTCAACCTGCTTCCCATTCCGATACTGGACGGCGGACATCTCGTCTTTCTCGGGATCGAAGCCGTCAGAGGGAGGGCGCTCAGCCTGGAGCAGCGGCTGCGCTGGAGCCGGGTGGGCTTCCTGGTGCTCATGGGCATCATGGTCTGGGCGCTCTCCAACGACATCCTGCGCGTGCTGGGGTTGTGACGCCGAGCCGCCCCGGCGGCGAGGCCTGGAACGACGGCTTCAGAGAAACGACAGCTGCTCGGGACCGCGTTCCCGGCGCAGGGTGTCGACGCACAGCATCTCCGTAGGCTCCTCCTGCCGGGCAACGTCCAGAAAGCCCCGGTATCCCGCCCTGGCCAGTGCGCGGGAGACGGTTTCACGCGCCAGCTCGGGTGTGTTGCACTCCGCAGAGAGGTGGGCGAGCAGTATGCCGGCGAGGCGGGGATGGAGGAGATCCAGGGCGAGACGGGCGGCCGCGCGGTTGGACAGGTGCCCGTGGCTGGATGCGATGCGCGACTTGACGTTGGCGGGGTAGGAACTCTGGTGGAGAAGCGTCTCGTCGTGATTGGCTTCCAGGACCAGGAAGTCGCAACCCGCAAGCGCGTGGCGCACGATCGCGGTGGACCGGCCCAGATCGGTCGCGAGCCCGACGCGGGTGCCGGATCCGACATCGACCAGGGCGATGGCCACCGGGTCGGCCGCGTCGTGTACGGTCATGAACGGCTCCACGCGCAGATCCTCGATGCCGAAAGCTCGCCCGGGCCGGTATTCCACAACCTGTTCCGACCCGCGGAACAGGCGGCCGCACGCCTTGCGGGTGGCCTCGGTAAGGCAGACGGGGATGCCGTGACGTCGCGCCAGCACCCCGCTGCCGCGGGTGTGATCTCCGTGCTCGTGCGTGAGGATGATGGCCGAGAGCTCACCCGCCCCGGCTCCGACCAGCCCAAGGCGGCGCTCGGTCTCACGCGCGCTGAAGCCGGCGTCCACCAGGACAGCCGCGCGCCCGGAGCGGACCAGAATCGAGTTGCCCTTGCTGCCGCTGCCCAGCACGCAGATCTGCACGACCGGTCCGGGCCCGCCGGCTAGTCGGCGCCGGCCACGCTGAGCCAGGCACGCTCGAGAACGGCCTGCATCTCCGGCGCAAGCCGAACGCCCCTGCGGCTCATGACATGCGCCGCCGTGTCCAGAAAGCGGTTCAGCTCAAAGAGCGGCGCTTCGGGCGCCGCGCCCCATCGAAAGGGCGGGAGATGGCTCGTCGGGGCCGTTGCGCCGAACAGGTTGCAGCCTGCTCCGATGACCGCGCCGGTGTTCAGGAGCGTTCCAATGCCGGTCTTGACGTGGTCGCCCAGAAGGCAGCCCAGCTTGGCCAGACCGGATGGCGCGGCGCCCTCGCCCGTGCGGACCTTAACGTCGCGATAGTCGTTGCGAAGATCGCTGTTCGTGGTCATCGCGCCCAGGTTCACCCAGCGACCGAGGTACGAGCGGCCCAGGAAGCCGCCGTGGGCCTTGTTGTCGTAGCCGAGCAGGACGCTCTTCTCGATGTCGCCGCGGATTCTGCATGCCCGACCCACGTAGGAAGCGCATATCCTTCCACCGAGGACGGTCGAGCCGGGTCCCACATACAGCGGACCCTCCAGGCGTGCCGGCCCGCACACGCGCACGCCCTCGCCGAGGACGATGGGCCCCGGGCCCGTGTCCAGCAGCACGCCCGGCTCGACGGCGGCACCGGGGCCCAGGGTGAAGAGGCCGTCTCCCAGCAGGTGGGCGCCGGGAGGGAGGGAGG
>VYDD01000119.1 GCA_009843625.1 Gammaproteobacteria bacterium
GTGAAAGGGGGTCCGCCACCGTCACAACGATAACTCGTTGACCCTCTTGCGCTTGCGGGAACCGATCCACTTCATTGGCCCCCGCCGAGGCCCCCCGCGCGGACGGGATTCTATGGGGCGTTTTGGGTCTGTGCGGGACCACGAAGCAACCAACTGTAAGCGTTCGGTCGTGCCGGTATGAGCGTTGGCTCACCATGCTGATGGAGAAGGTGAGCGGCGCGGACGGCGTCCTCGAGGTACTCCACGGCGACCTCGACTCAGGCCAGACAATCAGGTGTCAATGGCAACGGAGAACTGCTCTTTGCTTCGAGCGGGCCCATGGCGGTGGACCGTTTCAGATCGCGATTGGGGGGACCCAGTAGGAGCAGCTCCCCGGATGGGCCTCAATTCACCAAGGGCTCACGGGGTCCAGCACCACCGGATCGCAGCGGGATGTGTAAAACACGCAAGAACGCCGAAGCACGATGCGGCTACCGCACTCAAGAGCTGTTCACTACTAGCGAGCGTCACGGCCGTTCCTGGCGGAAGTACGGATGCTCCATGAGGATCGGCGCTTGCTGCGGCCCGCCAACGCCCTCGATCTCGAGTTCCTCGAACAGAACCGAGGGTGCGACGACGGCCACTGGGACGTCCTGGCCGCCGAGGCCGACGCCAAGGCCGGGAAGCAACCCGCCTCCGCTTGACTCCACGAAGCGATTGTTGACGTGGTGGTCTTCGCCGCTGGCCACGATGTCCCGCAGGCTACGCACCGACACGTCCCGAAAGCCGAAACCACGCACCAGTTCTTCCCTGCCGTCCTCGACGTAGACCTTGTACGTCAGGATCGGGCTCGTGAGTGGAGACGGGGGGCCTCCACCCCCCATGAGAGCGAAGATGCTCGGCCGGCTCGACAGGTCGCTCCCGGTGATTCCGGGATTGTCGAGCACGCTGACGCGAAGACCGTAGTCGAGCCCGGCGTCCCTGGCCAGATCAATCAACTCCGCCTTCATCGCCGCCGCAGTCAGCCCGCCCTCGGCCCGAACGAGGAGGTTGCCGGGCTGGGCGGTCGCCGGGCCGAACGCTCCAGCGCGGCCGTGCCCGTTCGATTGGGGGATATCCCGGCGCGGCCGGCGGGACATCAGCAGCGTTCGCAGGATGCCGCCTTCGACAAGCGTCACCGGCTGCGAGCGCACGCCCTGGTCGTCGACGGCGTAACTCCCGATGAGCGCCTCCCCGGCAAGGGACGTCTGCGTCGGGTCGTCAACCACCTCGAAGGATGCCGGCAGCACCCGCCGATTCAACCGGTTGGCGAGGTCGCTGGACGGCATCATCGACGCCATGCGCTGGTCCTCGACCAGCGGAGGTCGATGGCCGGACAGCTGGTCACCGAGGAGCTGGGCGAAGAACTCGGTCGACGCCTGCCCGGAGACCAGGACCGGGCCGAGGTAGTCGTCGAGAGCGGGAGCCGCAGCCAAGGCCGTCAGTTCACCGGCCATGCTTCGAACCGCAGCCTCCAACTCGGCTTCCGGCGGCAGGTCCTCGACGGCACGCCCGGAGAACGGGACGAAGTGCTTCAGCCGCATCCCGTCCGGCGCCCGGGCCGCCGCCCTCGCGTGGAGGACGGCGAGCGATACCGGCTGGCGCACCACCGTGCCATCGCTGTTGACGAGGTACTTCTGGCCCCGCTCGACGCGCAGCGTCACGCTGGACTCGTCAATCGCGGCGTATTCCCTGAAAACCCCGGAGAGCCTCCGCGCGGTCCCTCGCCATGCCTCCGCGTCGAACGCCGACTCTCCGGGGGACTCGACCAGCACGGAAGCTCCCTCGACGGAAAAGTCCGGCACGGGTTCGTTCTGAACCCGGTTCTGGAGAAAGGCCCGCTTCTGCGCGAGCTGCTCCAGCGCCTCCTTGTACGCGGTATCGGTCGCGAGCCAGAGATCGTGGCGCAGGGCGCCATAGTCGTCCTCTCGCACGAGATCCCGCGGAAAACTCCCGAACCGGAAGAAGGACCGCCCGCCGACGAACTCGCTGCTGTCGAGTTCGTGGCTCCCGACCCGGACGTCGACTCGCAGCGACCGCGTGTGGGTCCGGTCGTTTTGCACGCTTGCCCCGAACGTCGCCTCAATGACCGTGGATTCCTGGTCGACTACCGCGTACTCGATGAAGTACGGCCGTTCCAGATCCTCCAGTTGCAGCGCGTCGGTGGACCGCACGAGTTCGTCGCCCATCGCGCGCAGCAGCACGTCGGACTGCTCCGCCGCCCCCGGCTGCTCCTCCGCGGCCTGCTGCGCTCCGGCGGCGGGATGGGCGCACAGAGCGAGGAGCAGCCCCCAGACGCGGAAACGGGCTGGCCGGAGGCCTGAGCCGGACATCACCGACTCCCTCTTCTCGGCCGTGGCAGCAACGGAGGCCGGTCGGCGCCCTTCGGTTTCTTCTGTATCTCGATTTGCGCCGTGAGGATGGCGGGCGCGATCCCCGAGACTGGGACCATTCCCGATTCGGCGCCACAGAAGCCGTTGAAGACTTCCAACTCGGTCCCGGTGGCGATGATCCCGCTGAACGAGGCGAGAGGGGTGCCGATTAGGTCGGCGCCGCGAACCAACTCGTCCGGGCGCCCGTCGGCGTACACCCGGTAAACCATGATCGGGGTCACCTGGAACACCTGCGGACGCCCGCGACCCGTGAAGGTGAAGCCGCCGGAGATGTCGGTGAACAGCAGCCCGAACTCCTTCCCCTGCCGCTCGATCTCCTCGACCAGCAGCTCCCGCAGTTCGGATTCCGACACGGTCTGGGAGGATTCGACAATCAGGTTGCTCTGTCGCCCGACGGGGGCCCGTCCCGGCTGCCTTCTGCCGTGCCCGTTCGATCGGACGAAGCCCTCCACGGGTGACCGCGACATAAGGAAGCTCCGCAGCACACCGTTCTCCACCACCGTTACGGGGCGTGCCCGCACGCCTTCGTCGTCGATCCGGTAGTGACCCGCCAGGTCGGTGCCACCGGCCTGTTTCCGGGTCGGGTCGCTGTACACGGAGACGAACTCGGGCAGGACCCGCTCGCCGATCTTCTTGGTGAACGTCTGGCCCTCCCTTTCGCTCTTCTGGCGATGGCCTTCGATCCGGTGACCGAAGATCTCGTGGAAGAAGACGGCCGCGGCGCGACCCGCGAGGATCGCCGGCCCCGTGTAGGGCTCGATCGCCGGCGCTTCACGGAGCGCGAGCAGATCGGCCGCCATCCGGTTGATGGCGTCCCGCACGCCGTCTTCGCCCGGGAGGCGATCGGGCGAGTGGGCGTCGAACGACTCGTACCGATACAGCTCCATGCCGTCGTCCGCGCTGGTCGCCGCATACAGCCCCACGCGGACCTGAACCGTGCCGTGCTGGACCCTGGTGCCCTCGCTGTTGACGAGGTACTTGTTGGTGACGACGGCCGTCAGCGCGACGTCGGACTCGTGGATCTCGGGGTGCGAATCAAGCAGGGCCGAGTACTCCTTCAGGCGCTCCCGCCAAGGCTCCGCATCGATCGCGACGGAAGCAAGCGGCCCGATGGCTACCTCCGGTGATTCCCGGGAGAAGTCCGCCGAGGCGTCCTCCTCGTCGACCGTGACCGCGTGGTTGGTCCTGACCTTGACGAGTTGATCCGCGGCAGCCTTGTACTTGCGATCGGTGTGCAGCCACAGAATGCTCTTGATGGCGTCGATGTCATCCTCCAGCGGCATGGCCACGGGCCCGCTGAAGTCGGGCAGCCGCGCGAAGGGCATCGCGTCGCGAAGCTCGCGGGTGTTGTCGAGTTGGTAGTCGCCGACCCGCACCTCGACATCGAGAAGCCGCGTGCGTCTGGACGTACCCGCGCGCAACGCCCCGTATGACGAGGCGAGTCTCGTCTGCTCGATCTCTGTGACCGAGTAGCTCATGAAGTACGGAGGCGGGTCGGCATTCGCGCTCAACTCCTTCATCGAGCGCTGCAGCTCCTCCTCCATGGCTCGCAGGAGCAGGCTGCTGTCGGCACCCTGCGCGCGGGCGCGTTCCCCAGCGAGGTAGCAACTGCTAACGGTCACGACGAGAGCAACCGCGAAACTCTTCGTGAGTCGATTCATGACGATATCTTCACTCCGTATAGGTGCCACGCAAGCTATGTGCCCTTTCCGGCGCAGCCGTGTCCGAGGCAGGATCCGGAACAGAGGCGTGACGGTGGGACGCTAGCCCGTCGATCCTGACTTCGCCAGAGCCGCGCGATCTCAACCTCCTGTGCCTCGAACCGCGGCTACCGCCACCGTCCGCCACCCTCGAAGCGGTCCACCGGCTACCCTGCGGACCGTCGTCCGCGGCACCCGCGAGGGCAGGCTGTGGAACGAGTTCGTCGCCCGCTACCACGACCTCGACTACACCACCCTGGTGGGCGACCAGATGCGCTACGCCGTACATGCCCGCCACGACCGGCCGCTCGCCATGCTCGGCTTCCCCGCCGCCGCTGATGCCCCTTGTGTCCATCAGGACGCTGGGTTCCCTCCACGTCTATCCGAAGGATTCGTTGCGCCTGCGGCTGATGGAAAAGGACGCTTTCAGCGACGACGTCTGCGCGACCTGGGAGGTTCCCCGCGACCGCGAGGCCCTCAATCGGGCTGGCCTAGATCTGGAGCGGTTGGCCACCACATCCTGCGGCTCTGGGTTCGGTCGGAATCCCCGTAGTCGGTGTTGGTGTGTGTTTCGCCTCTCTCGGTCAGACGGCGACCGCTCCCATACCTCCACGACCGAACGCTTACACTGGCGCGTTCAACGAGCAGACGGACCGGACCGAACACTCTGCATCCGCGGCCAGCGTCCCCGACCGAGAGTTGGCCCTAGCACGCCAGCGCCAGAACCCGAAGGTTGTGACTCCGGAGCGTGCCGAGAATTGACTACGATAGGCGGAGACGACGGAGCGAACGTGATCAGAATACAGGGGCCAAAAGGACCCGTGGAACTCAGGATTCACGCCTTCCTGAACGGACAACGTACGGAGCCCAGGACAAAGGACCGGGAAATCGCAGAGGCGATCGAACAGCTCGACCGTTGCGGGTCTTGGCACTGGCTGCGCCACGCCGCGCTATGGCAAGCGCCCGAGTTGCTCAGCGAGGACGAGCAGCTTGCTGTGGTGCTGACCGAAATCGGAGACCCTGACCACCCGCAGCACTGCGGTGTGGCGTGTATCCAGGAGGCGCTCGGGGCAGACGGAATCCTCCGCGCGCGGGACGCCCTCGCTCGACAGGGACGGCTGAGGCGGGAAACATGGGCGTACTGGACCCGACGGGCGGGCCAGGAGCCAACAACGGCCGGCGCGAACAACGTGCAGTTCTACGAGCCGTTCCAGTGGGAGAGGGTTCTCGAGGACACGACGGACGAGCGTTGCTACGTCCAACTCGATGATGATCAGGAGGTGTGGGTCGGAAAGCCGTGAAGAAAGGCCTGCAGCCGACGCACATGGAGCGGCTCGACCCGAGAATCCGCCGCATCTGGGGAGACCTGGGCAGAATCGGGCCACGGTACACGCTGATTGGCGGCACCGCGATCGCGCTGTACTGCAACCATCGCCTATCCGTAGACGTGGACATCAGTTGCCGCGGGGCGGCCGAACACCCTCGCACGATCCGAAAGAACATCGGAGCGGAGATCGGCAAGCACAAGGTGCTGCAGCGGCGGAACGGTATCGTCATCAAGTTCTTCGCAACGGAGACGAGTCCGAAGATCGAAGTCCACGGGACAGACCCTTGGAAGATAGCGGCGCCACCCGTACGGGCTGACAATGGGCTGCTCGTCGCAGCGCCGAGCGACCTCGCGGCTCGGAAACTGGTGGCGATGATCGAGCGGGACAGCCCGCGTGACGGAGAGGATCTCCAAGCACTCCAGCGAACGGGAGCAGACATCGGGGCGGCAGCCCGACACCTGGTAGCCCATTTGGACCGGCAGAGCTTGGAACGGCTCGGAGAACGGCTTCAACAGAACCCGCAGGAGCGGTGGCCAGGCCTTGTGGCGCACAAGCGGGTGCTGGCGTCACTGCAAATGGCCGCAACCGGCATCATTGAACCGCCACCGAGTCTTATCACGTTCGAGGAAAAGGACCCTAGGAGGTTTGATTTGATCGAGGAGCAGCTCGAAACCGGAAGCAGGGCGGTATTGATCCAGGTCCGATCAGTCCGAGAGGGACTCGAATGGCTCGCCCGCAACGGCCGTATCCCGACCAGCGAGATCCCGACGTTCGAACGAGAGCTTGAACTCAGGTTGCAGCGAGACCGAGACCGGGGCATGACCCGGTGAAGGCGACGCCGAGCCTCCGCGACAGGGCGACGGACTGTACCGGTGCCCCGACCTGTTCGAGCGGCGGCGCGAACTGATGGAGCGGTGGGCCACGTTCCTTGCCCATGACCGGGGAGCGCCAGTCTTCGGATAGACCGCCGAGCGGTCGTCGATTCGCAGGCGAATCGCCAGAGCGGGCTGGCCAACTTGTTGTTGGGCCAACCTACCAGTGTGTACACACTGGGCTCTGGCGAGGGATGCTGCGCCCCCCTTCGAACCCCCGGCCTCTCGCGCCGCTGCGGAGCACCGGACGGACGGAGGCGCCGCCCCCGGACCCCCGTACCGGTGCGCTCTTGGCGGAGGCGCGCGCCGTTGTGGCAACCCGCGTCCCGCGGCCGACCCGGCAGCCTTCGGCCTTGCCCGCCCCGGACGGTTCGTGCACTAGGTCGGTGTTCCAATCTGTCTCGTGCTTCTTCTCGTTCTGGCCCAGCGCCGCGACGGACTAACGCCAAAGGCATAGACTGGACCCGAGCGGCCTGACCAGGGGGGAGTGAGATGAAGAGACGAGGGAAGGGACTGTCGCGTCGTGAGTTGCTGGCCGGCTC
Organism: Gammaproteobacteria bacterium; assembly: GCA_009843625.1. Classification (GTDB taxonomy): domain Bacteria; phylum Gemmatimonadota; class Gemmatimonadetes; order Longimicrobiales; family Gaopeijiaceae; genus BD2-11. The sequence continues at coordinate 6,854 of VYDD01000119.1, forward strand.
CGCCGCCTTCACGCTGGCCTGTTCCGCCCGCTCGGCCAGCGAGCCCGAGTATGACCTGCTGCTGCGGGGCGGACACCTGATCGATCCGCGGAACGGGCTGAGCGCAACCCGCGACGTCGCCGTGCACGAAGGCCGGGTGACGGCCGTCGAGGAGGCCATCGACCCGGGGCGGGCGTTCAAGGTGGTCGAATGCGGCGGCCTCTACGTCACGCCGGGGCTGTTCGACCTGCACGTGCACGCGTTCGCGGGCACCAACGAACCGGGATCGCTCGTCG
>VYDD01000182.1 GCA_009843625.1 Gammaproteobacteria bacterium
GGCGGTGGCCCGACTCGGGCCGGGCGGGGGAACCGTGCGATTCCAATTGCCTCGAAGAGTTCGCCGAGGCCCTTGAAAACACGGTGCCCACCGCGGCCAGCCCCCGGTCGCCCGCAGGGTACCCATGTCGGTCGTTGAAGCGCTTGAAGCCGTCGACGTCGAAAAGGACCAGGGAGAGCGGACGCAGGGCACCGTGGGCAAGGACGCGATCCAGATGGAGTTCCAGATGGCGGCGATTGGGAAGCCCGGTCAACCGGTCGGTAAGAGCCAGGCGCCGATTCGCGGCTGCGAGTCGTTGGATCCGGCGCAGCTTCAACTCCAACTCGCGCACGTAGCGCGCGTCGAGAAGGCAGCGCATGCCACGGCTCGTTCCATCCGGCCGGCGACGAGACCTGGCTGGCTTCCGCGTCAAGCGTCCGCCTTCATGCTTCGGACTCCGGGCGATGTTCCAGGGGCGCGATCCCGGCACCGGGTGTGGGCGGACGGGCGACCCTGTGAGGCTAGCGCCGCATCTCCCGGGCAGGAATGGGAGATCGGGACCGATGCGGTCCCGGCTCGCGGAAAGAGGCGCGTCAGCCGGCCTGCTCTGACGGTGCCGCGGTCGGTGCCTCCACGTCGCCGGCGGATTCAGCCCCGTCGCGCCCGGCCGCCAACCCTTCCGCGCGTTCGGCGTAGCGCCTGATCTCATACCCGACGGCCCGCAGGATCCCCGCTTCCTGGGTGTCCGGCTCGGCGCGCGCGATGATCGTGCGCAGCGTGCGCATCACCCCCTCGGGTGCGCGCCGGGTGAAGAAGGCGATGCGGTCGAGGCCGCGCTCGAGGACCGCGTAGGTCTCCTCCAGTTCGGCGCTGTTGGCAGGTTCGGTCGCGCGCCGCCCCCGGGGCAGCTCCGCCGCGTCGTGCGCCGCCAGGAAGATCTCGTAGGCCAGGATCAGCACGGCCTGGGCCAGGTTGAGGCTCTTGTACTCGGGGAGGGTGGGGACGATGGCAACCCGGTTGCACAGGTCGAGCGCCTGGTTGGAAAGCCCGCGGTCCTCGCGGCCGAAGAGCACCGCCACGGTGCCCCGGGAGGCCCGCTCGACCACCTGGGGTGCCAGGTCGCGCGGCCGCCCGTAGTTGCGGTGGGCGGTGCGGGCGCGCGCCGTGGTGCCGAGCACGAAGGTGGTGTCGGCCAGCGCGTCGGCCAGGGTGTCGTGGATCTCGGCGCGCTCGACCAGGTGGTCGCTGCGGTGGGCGATCCCGGTGATGCGCCAGGCGTCGAACTCGGCGGGTCGAACCAGGCGCAGCCGGTCGAGCCCCATGTTCATCATCGCCCGCACCGTGCCCGCGATGTTGACCAGGTTCTGCGGCTCGTGCAGCACGACTACCACGTTGGAGAGCGGAGAAGCCTCCGCGGGCACATCTCCCTGCATGGGGCGGGTCAGCGGTCGTGGATGAATCCGCGCGAGTCGACGTGCGGTCAGGACTCGCGAGCTACCTCTTCCTCGGGCGCCTCGGGAAGCTGGGGCAGCTCATCCGCCTGACCCTCCTTCAGGCCGCGCTTGAAGTTCTTGATGCCCGTGCCCACGCCTCGGGCGAACTCGGGAATCTTGCGGCCTCCGAAGAAGAGGACCAGGAGGCCCAGCGCCAGAAGGATCTCGTTGAATCCCAGCAGCAGGGGCAGCGCCACAAAGACCAGGTCTGGACCGAACATGTTCTCGCCTCGATGTCGTGGGTCGACCTCTGGAAGGTAGCAGCCCGTGGACGAATCCGCCCGCTGCTACACCCCCGCCTCTCGCAGCAGCAGCTTCGCGATGGTCTGAAGCTGCATGTTGGTCGTCCCTTCGTAAATGGTTCCGATCTTGGCGTCGCGATAGAACTTCGCCACCGGGTACTCGCTGGTGAAGCCGTACCCACCGTGCAGGTCCACGCACTCCGACGCCACCCTCTGGGCCGCCTGCGATGCGAAGAGCTTGGCCATCGCCGCCTGGCGGATATAGGGGAACCCGCCGTCGCGCAGGCGGGCCGCGTTGTACACCAGCAGGCGCGCCGCTTCCACGTCGGTGGCCATCTGCGCGAGCTGAAACTGAACCCCCTGGAACTCGGAAACGGAGCGGCCGAACTGCTCCCGCTGCCGGGTATAGCGGAGCGTGTGGTCGAGGGCGCCCTGCGCCAGCCCCACCATCTGGGCTCCGATGCCGATGCGCCCCTCGTTGAGGGTGGCGATCGCGATCCTGTACCCGAGACCGACCTCGCCCAGCAGATTCCCGCCGGGAACCCGGCAACCGTCCAGCACCACCTCGGTCGTCGACGACGCCCGAATCCCCAGCTTCTGCTCCCTCCTGCCCACGGAGAGCCCCGGGGTGTTCCTGTCCACCAGAAAGGCGGTGATGCCGCGGTAGCCCGAATCCGGATCGACGTTGGCGAAGACGATGTAGAGCCCGGCTTCGGCGCCGTTGGTGATCCATAGCTTCTGGCCGTTCAGAATCCAGTCGCCGCCCGCGCGCATGGCGGTGCATCGCAGGGCGAAGGCATCGGACCCGCTCCCCGCCTCCGAGAGCGCGTAGGCGCCGACCGTGTCGGAGGCCAGGCGCGGCAGATGGCGGGCCTGCTGCTCCACGGTTCCGTAGCGGAGGAGCGCGTTGATGACGAGGGTGTTCTGCACGTCCACCAGCACGGCCACCGCAGGGTCCACGGCGGAGAGCTCCTCCACGACGAGCACCGCCGCGAAGAACGAGCTGCCCGCTCCCCCGAAGCGTTCGGGAATCTCCACGCCCATGAGGCCGAGCTCGAACAGCTTGCGGATCAGCGCCGGATCCATGGCCTCCTTCGCATCCATGGCGGCGACCCTGGGTGCGATCTCGCTCCGCGCGAAGTCCCGCACCGCCTGCTGAAAGAAACGTTCCTCCTCGCCAAGGGATGTCAGCGGGCTGCGCATTCCGTCCGGGAAGCCTGCCTGCATGAGAGACTCCGTCTCCTGCGCTGGAAGCCGAAGAATGGACCGACCCATGGACCGCGTCCCGATCCCCGGCCAGTGCCGCGAACATCGCGCGCGCGGCGCGCCGTACAACCCCCCGGGGCCGCCCGGCGTTCCCGCGCGGAACCCTGAGCCCGAGGCCCGATCCGGCTTCTTCCCCGGGACGCGGGTATCGGGGTTGACGCGCAAGGAACGCACTTTCTATAGTCCCGAACCGAAATCCGCCCTCGATCCCTCCTGTGCCCGGAGCAGCCATGTCCGACATCCCCGAGCATCTCTACTACACCGAGGAGCACGAGTATGTGGGGGAAACCGACGCGGAGAGCGTGTACGTCGTCGGCATCACCGACTACGCGCAGGGGGAACTGGGCGACATCGTGTACGTGGAACTGCCCAGGGTCGGCACGCACTTCGACCGGATGGAGGTGTTCGGCGTCATCGAGGCCGTGAAGGCGGTCAGCGACCTCTACTGCCCGATCGCGGGCGAGGTCGTTGAAATCAACGAGGCCATCGACCTCGATCCGGCCCTGGTCAACGGCGATCCCTACGGGGACGGCTGGATGATCAAGCTGCGCGCGGAGGACGACGACGCGCTCGAGGGCCTGATGAGCCCCGAGGACTACGAGTCCCACATCGACGGGTGAGGAGCACCGCATCCGCGCTCCGCGGATTTCCCGAGTAATGCCCGATATCGCGCACGAGAACAGGTTCCCCCGACGACACCTCGGTCCCGGGCCGGGGGATGTGCGCGCGATGCTGGAGGAGCTGGGCTACGACTCCCTCGACGGGCTCGTCGCGGACACCGTGCCCGAATCGATCCGCCTGGGGCGCGAACTGGATCTTCCCGAGGGGATCTCCGAACACGAGCTGATCGCGCGGCTGCGGGAGATCGCGTCGCGCAACCAGGTCTTCCGCTCCTACCTGGGGATGGGCTACGCGGGCACCATCACCCCGCCCGTGATTCTCCGCAACATCCTGGAGAACCCCGGCTGGTACACCCAGTACACCCCCTATCAGGCGGAAATTGCGCAAGGCCGGCTGCAGGCGCTGCTGAATTTCCAGACCATGGTGGGGGATCTCACGGGCTGCGCGGTCGCCAACGCGTCGCTGCTGGACGAGGCCACCGCGGCCGCCGAGGCCATGACGCTCTGCCTGGCGTCCACGCGCGACCGCGGCCGCAACCGCTTTCTGGTCGCCTCCGACTGCCACCCGCAGACCATCGAGGTGGTGCGCGCCCGGGCGGAGCCGCTCGGCATCGAGGTGGTGGTCGAGCATCCGCGCGACTGGGCGCTCGACGACAACGTGTTCGGCACGCTGGTCCAGTACCCGGGCACGGACGGGAGCGTGCGCAACTACCGGGCGCTCTCGGACGCCGTACACGCGGCCGGGGGACTGGTGGTCATGGCCACCGACCTGCTCGCGCTCACCCTGCTCACCTCCCCCTGGGAGATGGGCGCCGACATCGCGGTGGGCAACAGCCAGCGCTTCGGCGTCCCCCTCGGCTACGGTGGACCGCACGCCGCCTTCATCGCCGCGCGCGACAACATGCGCCGCCAGATGCCGGGCCGGATCATCGGCGTCTCCATCGACGCCCACGGCAACCCCGCCCTGCGCATGGCGCTGCAGACACGGGAGCAGCACATCCGCCGCGAGCGCGCCACCTCCAACATTTGCACCGCCCAGGTGCTGCTGGCCGTCATGGCGGGCATGTACGCGGTCTACCACGGGCCGGAGGGACTGCGCCGCATCGCCACCCGGGTGCGCAACCTCACGGGCGTGCTGTCGGAGGGCGTGCGCAGGCTGGGCCACCGGGTGGTCAACGAGGTCTTCTTCGACACGCTGACCATCGAGCCCGCGGGCGTGAGCGCGCGCCGGATCGTGGAGCGGGCGCGGGAGCGCGGGATCAACCTGCGCGAGAGCGCCGGGCACGTGGGCGTGTCGCTGGACGAAACCGTGGGGCCTGAGGACCTGGACGATCTCTTCGCGGCCTTCTCGGGCGACGGCGGGCCCGGGTTCGACGCCGCCGCTCTCGCCCGGGAGACGGAGGTGCCGCCCCTGCCTCCCAAGCTCGCGAGGCAGACCGTGCTCCTCGATCACCCCGTCTTCAACAGCTATCACTCCGAGACGGAGATGCTGCGCTACATCCGCCGCCTCGAGAGCCGCGACCTGTCGCTGACCACGAGCATGATCCCGCTCGGCTCGTGCACCATGAAGCTGAACGCCACGGCGCAGATGACGGCGGTGTCATGGCCGGAGTTCGGCGCCATGCACCCCTTCGCGCCGCCGGAGCAGGCGGAGGGGTACCGGCGCATCGTCGCGGACATGGAGCGGTGGCTGGCCGAGATCACGGGATTCGCCGCCACCTCGCTGCAGCCCAACTCGGGCGCCCAGGGGGAATACGCCGGCCTGCTGGTCATTCGCGCGTACCACCACGACCGCGGCGACACCGGGCGCGACGTGTGCCTCATTCCCTCCTCCGCGCACGGCACCAACCCGGCCAGCGCGGTCATGGCGGGCATGAAGGTGGTGGTGGTCAAGTGCGACGCGGACGGCAACATCGACACGGACGACCTGCGCGTCAGGGCCGACCAGCACGCCGACCGGCTGAGCGCGCTCATGGTCACCTATCCGTCCACCCACGGAGTCTTCGAGGAGCGCATCCGCGAAGCCTGCGACATCGTGCACGAGCGCGGGGGACAGGTCTACCTGGACGGCGCCAACCTGAACGCCCAGGTGGGGCTGGCGCGACCCGGCGACTACGGCGCCGACGTGGCCCACATCAACCTGCACAAGACCTTCGCCATCCCGCACGGCGGAGGGGGGCCCGGAATGGGCCCCATCTGCGCGGCCGAACACCTGGCGCCCTTCCTCCCCGGCCATCCGCTGATAGGGACGGGGGGCGAGAAGGCGATCGGCTCCATCTCCGCGGCCCCGTGGGGCAGCGCGAGCATCCTGCTCATCTCGTGGGCTTACATCGCGCTCCTGGGGCGCGAGGGGACGAAGAAGGCGACGGAGGTGGCCATCCTGAACGCCAACTACATGGCGAACCGGCTGGAGCAGCACTTCCCCGTGCTCTACAAGGGCGCGCGCGGCCGGGTGGCGCACGAGTTCATCCTCGATCTGCGGCCGCTCAAGCGGGCCACCGGGGTCACCGACGAGGACGTGGCCAAGCGCCTCATGGATTACGGCTTCCACGCGCCCACCATGTCCTTCCCGGTGCTGGGCACGATCATGGTCGAGCCCACCGAGAGCGAATCGCGGGAAGAGCTGGACCGCTTCTGCGACGCGCTGGTGTCGATCCGGGCGGAGATCCAGCAGATCGAGCTGGGACTTGCCGACCGCAAGGACAACGCGCTCAAGAACGCCCCGCACACGGCGGCGGTAGTGGTGAGCAGCGATTGGAACCACGCCTACAGCCGGGAGCAGGCCGCGTTTCCGGCTCCCTGGACGAGAGAGGCGAAATTCTGGCCCTCGGTGGGCCGGGTCAACAACGCATTCGGGGACCGCAATCTGGTCTGCGTCTGTCCCCCGGTGGAAAGCTACTCGGAGGTTTGACCATGGCCGCGCTGACGTATCACGGACACGCGACGTTCCTGCTTGAGCTGAGCGACGGCACACGTATCTCCATCGATCCCTGGTACGAGGAGAGCCCCGCCAACGACATGTCGCTCGCGGACCTCGGGGATGTCGACTACGTGCTCTGCTCGCACGGGCACTTCGATCACTTCGCGGATGCCATCCCGCTGGCGAACGCCACAGGGGCCACGCTGGTGTCGACCTTCGAGATCGTGGCCTTCGCCCAGACCCAGGGAGTCGAGAACGCGCATCCCATGCACATCGGCGGCGGATTCAACTTCCCCTTCGGGCGCGTGAAGATGACGCCGGCGCTGCACGGCGGACAGGTGCACGGCGACAACACCGGGGCGTACACGACGGTCCCGGGCGGGCTGCTCATCGACGCCGACGGCACCCAGGTCTACCACGCGGGCGACACCGCGCTGCTGACGGACATGAAGCTGCTGCGCGGCCAGGTGGACGTGGCCCTGCTGCCGATCGGCGACAACTTCACCATGGGCCCCGAGGACGCCGCCATCGCGGTCGACTTCATCCGGCCTTCCGTAGTGGTGCCGATCCACTACAACACCTTCCCGCCC
>VYDD01000430.1 GCA_009843625.1 Gammaproteobacteria bacterium
ATCCAGGCGGCCGCGCCCGTCGACTCCATCGCCAGCCCCAGCGGGATGAGCCCGGCCATCACGAACACGACCAGCCAGTCAAGCTCCGCGTAGATCTCGTCGACGCGCACGCACCCCGTGAACACCATGAGCGCCACCCCCGCCATGGCCGAGGTGGAGATGGGGAAGAGGCCGACGCTCGCGGCCAGCACTACCGCGGCCATGATGGCGGCCGCGAAGGCAGCGCGCGGCCGGCTGCCCACCGGGTGGTCCACCTCGGCCATCAGGATGAAGCCGGGCTCGTCGGCAAGGCGATCGAGGGCGCCCGCCTCCCCGCGCACCATGAGGATGTCGCCCACCGAGAACTCCATCTGGGCGATCCGGTCGGTGACCGCGGCTCCGTGGCTCTGGACCCCGAGCACGGTCACGTCATAGCGCTGGGCGAAGGAGAGGTCCTTCAGCGTCCGCCCCACGAGCGCCGAACCCGGCCCCATGATGACCTCGACCATGCGCCCGCCGACGACGGTCTCGCTCGCCTCCTGCGGCGGCTTCCCCTCGGGCGTGTCCAGCCGCTGCCCCTGGGCGAGACGGAGCAGGTTGTCTGCCGCGCCCTGGGCGTAGAGCCTGTCCCCCGCCTCGATCACGCGCTCGCCCGCGGGGAGCGAGATGACCCTTCCATCCCGTTCGATTCCCACGACCACGACGTCGAAGCGCTCGCCCCAGCGCAGTTCGGCCAGCGTGCGCCCGGCCGCGGGCGAGTCCCGTCCCACCCGCAGCTCGGTTGTGAACCGGCGCACGCCGTAGCGGCTGGACAGGTCCGGCGGCCGCTCCCGGCGGGGCATCTGGTGGCGCCCGATGGTGAAGAGGTAGAGCATCCCCACCGCCAGGCAGATCAGCCCCACCGGCGCGATGGAGAACATGGTCAGCTCGTCGTACCCGCGCGCGACCGCCTCCCCGTGCACGACCAGGTTGGTGGCGGTGCCGATGAGGGTCACCGTGCCCCCCATGATGGCCACGAACGAAAGCGGCATCAGGTACAGCGAGACCGGTTCGTCGGCCTGCTCGGCGAGCGCCGCGAACACAGGGATGAACACGATCACCACCGCAGTGTTGTTCAGGAACGGCGAAAGGAAGGCCACCAGCAGGCACAGGATGAACATGCGCAGGGTCTTGCCGCCCAGCGGCGCCGTGCGCGCCCAGATGCCGATCGCCGCCACCAGCCCGGTCTTGCGCAGGCCCAGCCCGAGCACCAGCATCGCCGCCACGGTGACGGTGGCCTCGCTGGAGAGGCCGGAGAGCGCCTCCAGCGGGCCGATGATGCCGCCCAGCAGCAGCACCACCGGAACCGACATGGAGAGCTGGTCGAGCCGGATGCGGTCCATGGCGAAGAACACCAGGGCCGCCGCCGCAACCACAAGCACGAAAACGATTTCGTAAGTCATGCGCCTATTCTAGCCCCGGGAGTCCCTGGGGCACACTCAGGCCCGCAGCTCCCGCCAGGTCACCCGCCCTTCGAGCACGGCTTTGCGCACCGCCCTCTCACGCTTGCTCAGGCGAGACCGGCCTGTCTTGACCTCCACGAACACGATCTCGCGCACATCCGTCTCGCCGAGGCCGTCGAAGACCACAAGGTCGATGGGGCTCCCGAGGAAGCGGGCGTCCCGGGGATGGTAGCCGAAGTCGTCCATGAAGGGCGCGAGGTGCTCGAACGCCTGCCCGCGCACGACCGCCGTGCTGCGCGCCACCGCGTCCTCGCGCGCCTCCCGCAGCCGGGCCGGCAGCTCCAGGCGCAGCCGTGTGTATCGCCGCAGCACGATGGCGAGGACGAGGGCAGTGAGGGCGAGAAGGCCGCCCAGGATGGCGATCGCGACGAGGTAGGGGTCGTTCACGGGAGGTCTCCGGGTCGGGGGTGGAGGAAGATACCCTGATTGCGGGGTTGCCGGGCGGGAAGAACGCGGCGTAGCATCGGTGCAGCCCCGCCGGCGCGAGCCAGCCGACCGGCGCCCGACCTCCAGCCCGGAGTACCCCCCATGCTGCACATCCTCATCGCCGCAGGGCTCGTGCTGGGTTTCGCGGTCGGGTTGCTCGCCGCGGCCACCGGGTCGGAGGCCCTCATGGCGGTGGCGCTGGCCTCCGCCCCCATCGGCACCGTCTTCATGAACGCCATCCGCATGGTGGTGATTCCGCTGGTGATGGCGGTGATCTTCACCGGGGTGGCCCGCCTCGGCGACCTGCGCAAGCTCGGGCGGCTGGGCGGCACCACCCTCGGCTTCTACTGGATCACCACCCCGCCCGCGATCGTGCTGGGCATGGCGACCATGGGCTTCTTCCTCCGCTTCGCGCCGGAGGTGGCCATGCCGGCGGCGGGCGAACAGGCCGCTCCCGAGATTCCGGGGGTGGTCGACTTCCTGGTGACCCTGGTGCCGCCCAACCCCTTCGCGGCCGCCTCGGCGGGGAGCCTGCTCCCGCTGATCGTGTTCACGGCGCTCTTCGGGGCTGCCGCGGCCGCGCTTGGCGGGAAGCACAAGGAGCAGTTGATGACCTTCGCCGACGCGGTCTCGGCCACTCTGGTCAAGCTCGTCTGGTGGGTGCTCTGGTGCGCGCCGGTCGGCGTCTTCGGGTTGGCCGCCCCGGTGACCGCGCAGCTCGGATGGGACCTGGTGCAGAGCCTGGCGGTGTTCGTCGCGGCCGTGCTCGCCGGGCTCCTCCTGTTCACCGGCGGGGTGTTCCTGGTGCTGCTGCGCTGGGTGGGCGGCATCGGCCCCGGCCGCTACGTGAAGGGCGTGTTCGGTGCCACCTCCATCGCCTTCGCGAGCACCAGCACGGTGGCCGCCCTCCCGGCGTCGCTCCAGGAGGCGAGCGGGAAGCTCGGGGTGTCGGAAAACGTCGCCGACCTGGTGCTCCCGCTGGGCGCGTCGCTCTACCGGCCCGGGAGCGCGCTCTTTCAGGGGGCCGCCGTGGTCTTCCTGGCCCACCTGTTCGAGGTGCCGTTCCCGCTCGCCGCGGCCGGAGGGGCGGTGCTCGCCGTCTTCCTGGTCGCGCTCACCATCGCGCCGGTGCCGTCGGCGAGCATCTTCACCATGGCGCCCGCCCTGGACGTGGCGGGGGTGCCGCTCGGCGGGCTGGGCATCCTGCTCGGCATCGACCGCATCCCCGACATGTTCCGCACGGTGACCAACCTGTGGGGGCAGATCACCACGTCGGTTGTGGTCGACCGCTGGGTGGGGGGAGGGGACGGGCCGCCAGCCGCCGGCTGACGGTTCGGCAATTCGTCTTGCGCGCTCCCCTACATCCTCTGGCTGTCCCGCGAACTCCGCACCGCCGGCGTGCACTCCGGCCAGCGCCCGCCGGTTCCGCCGAGCCCCATGATCAGCTCGCGCCGCTCGCGGCTCACCCGCTGATCATCCTCGGAAGCCAGGTAGACCAGCGAGGCTGCCAGCACCGCGTTGTTCTTCAGATCATCGAACACGAGCTTGTCGAAGGTGTCGCGGTGGGTGTGCCAGGTGTGCGAGCCGTAATCCCATGACAGCGCGCTCAGGTTGATGCCGGGCGCGCCGTGGCAGACGAACGAGGCGTAGTCCGAGCCGCCTCCGCCCGGGTTGCCCGGCAGCCTCAGGCTCACGTGGCCCGAGACCTCGACCGGCACGCGCGTCAGCCATTGCGCGAGCGACGCGCCCACCCCCGTGAACCCCTGGGCTGAGATGTTCACCACCCGTCCGGTCCCGTTGTCCTGGTTGAAGAGCACCTGCAGCCCCTCCACCACCTCGGGATGGTCCTCGCTGAAGGCGCGCGAACCGTTGAGCCCCTGTTCCTCCCCGTTCCAGAGCCCGATGAGGATGGTGCGCTTCGGGTTGGGATACACGGCGGACAGGATGCGCATGGTCTCGAGCATGAGCAGCGAGCCGGTGGCGTTGTCGGTTGCGCCCGATCCGCCCTCCCACGAGTCGAAATGCGCCGAGAGCATCACGTACTCGTCCGGAAGCTCGGTCCCCGGGATGGTGCCGATGACGTTCGAGACCGGCACCTCGCCCAGGTTCTCGGCCTCCGCGGTCAGCCGCAGCACCGGCTCCTGCCCGTTGGCGGCCAGCCGGTGGACGAGCCCGTAGTCCTCGCACCCCAGCTCGAAGGTCGGCGTTTCGCGGTTGTAGGCGTTGAAGACGCGGGTCGTGCCGTAGGAACCCGGCCAGAGCGAGGTCACGATCCCGAGCGCGCCCGCCTCCTCGATCTGCGCGTGCAGGTCGCGGCGGCGCGGATCGCGCGAGCCGGCGGCGGCCAGGCTCTGGTTCCAGGCCCGGTTGCCCGCCGTGCGCGCCTCGGCCATGGCTTCGTACGATCCGTCCTGTGCGAACTCGAGCCACTGCTCGTCCGCGCGGCAGGTCGGCTGCGGGAAGGAGAACATCACCCATTTGCCGCTCACCGTGCCCAGGAAGGTCTGCCAGTCCGCCGGCGAGCGCATCTCCGGGAGCACGGCTACCCCGCCCTCCACCGGCTCGCCCCCGGTCCCGGGGCTCCACGCCAGGATGCGTCCCTCCAGCGAGCGCACCCGCGGTGACACCAGGTCCACGTGGCTGGCCCCGCGGTCCCAGCCCTCCCAGGTGCCGTACTCCTCAAGCCGGGCATCCACCCCCCAGCCGGAGAGCATCGAGACCGCCCATTCCTGGGCCCGCTCCATGTGCGGCGACCCCGTCAGCCGGGGCCCGATGGCGTCCAGCAGCACCTGTCCCATGGGCTCGATCTGCGAGTTGTCCATCGCCTCGGCCCAGATGCCCTCGAGCACGGGATCGGGTACCGCCAGCCCCTGGGCCGCGGCCGCCTGCGTCGGACTGGCCAGTGCCGCGGCCGAGCCCAGCAGCATCCCCAGGGCCCATCCTCGCATCGTCATTCGCTTCGTCTTCATGTCATTCCGTCCTTTTCCTACCATCAACCTTCACCCACCTACCACACGATGTGGAACCTGCTCTGCCGGCGGAATACCCAGTGCCGCTCGCCCTCGGTGTCGAGGTACGCCTCCTCCTCCTGGCGGCAACTGGCCGGCTTGCCGTCCCATTCGGGGATCGGGGTCGTGGCCTGCAGCTCGATCGAGTGCCAGGTCGAGGGCAGCAGCACCGCGTCGCCGCGCACGGGCACGCCTTCCTGCCCGTCCCAGCGCCCGATCAGCGGCCCGGCGCCGTGGCCGTGGTCGCCGATGGGGTGCGTGTACACGGTCCCGTTGATCCCTTCCTCCCGCATCTGGGCCAGCGTGTTGGCCAGGATCACGTTGCCGGTCAGCCCGGGTTCCATGTGCTCGAGCAGGATGTCCTGCAGGCGGTTCGAGTTGGCGATGCACTGCCGGAGCCCCGCCGGCACCTCGGTCTCGCCCTCGCGCAGGACGTAGCCCAGGTGCTGGGTGTCGGTGTGGAGGTTCTGCGCCACCACCCCGAAGTCGGTCCAGAGCAGGTCGCCCCGCTCGATCACCGCCGGGCCGTCCGAAGGCACCTCCCCCGCCCGCTGCACGTCCACGTTGGCCTGGAACCAGACCGTGTAGCCCAGCTCGCGCACCCGCTGGCGCATCCACCACTCCACGTCCTCGATTGTGGTCTCGCCGGGGGTGATGACCGCGTTCGAGAACGCCTCCGAGATGACCGCGTGCACGGTCTCCTCGATCTTCCGGTAGCGGGGCATCATCTCCGGCAGGCGCAGCGCGATGTAGTTCATGGCCAGGCGCGGCTCGCGCTTCACGCGGCTCATCAGTTCCGGGCCCAGCGCTTCCTCGAGCTCCTCGCGCTCCCCGGCGTGCAGGCCGTCCGAGAAGGCCCAGTCGGGGTCGATGTTGAACACGATGTTCTCCGGGTCGCGGTCCTCCACCAGTTCGCGCAGCAGCCTCCACTGCTCGTTGCCGACCAGCTCCGCGGTGGGCTGGGTGGGCGCCGGCCGCGTCGAGCGATAGGCCTGGAAGACCCCGCCCTGGTCGGTCCCGCCGAGCGCCAGCCGCTCCACCGTGCCGTCGTCCTGGCGGTTGAAGACGTAGATGGAGCGCCGCCGGGCGGCGAAGGTGGTCGGCGAGGTGATCGACCAGAAAACCGGATCCTCGGCGTACTCGCGCATGGACAGGATCCACATGCGCACGTCGTATTCCGCCATCAGCGCCGGCAGAATGCGCCCGATGCGCAGCTCCAGCCACTCCTGCTGCTCCGCGGCCTGCTCTCGCAGGGAAGGCAGGGGTTGGACGCGGGCCGGGATGTCTTCCGGTACATGGACCGGCTTCTGGGCGGCCAGATCGGCCGCAAGCGCGGGGGCGAGCGCAAGCAGGAAGAGCACCCTGCCGGGAAAGCGCCGGCGCGCGCGCGCATCGATGATCGTCATGGCTTCATCCTCCATTGCGGTTGCGGGCCTGCCAGTCCACGGTCGCCACGGCCGACAGGTTTACGATATCCTGCACCGCGCATCCTCGCTCGACGATGTGCACCGGCTTGGCCATGCCCAGCAGAATGGGGCCGATCGCGTCGGCGCCCCCCAGGTGCTCCAGAAGCTTGTATGAGGCGTTGGCGGCGGAAAGGCGCGGGAACACCAGGATGTTGGCGGGCCCGGTCAGGTGGGTGAACGGATAGACCTCGCGCAACGCCACGGGGTCCACCGCGGTGTCGGCCTGCATCTCGCCGTCGATCTCCAGTTCGGGATCGGCCTCGCGCACCAGCTGCACCGCCTGCGCCACGCGCCGGGACTCGTCGTGCGGCGCCGAGCCGAAGTTGGAGAAGCTCACCATCGCCACCCGCGGCGGGATGCCCAGGTCGCGGACGAAGGAGGCGGTTTGGAGGGCGATGTCGCGCAGGGTCTCGGCGGAGGGAGCGATGTTCACCGTCGTGTCGGCCAGGAACACCAGGTGGCGGTTGCGGAAGGCCAGCATGTAGAGGCCCGCCACCCGCATGTCCCCCTTGGCCCCGATCACCTGCAGCGCCGGGCGCAGGATCTCGGCGTAGTTCGCTTCGATCCCGGCCACGATGGCGTCCGCCTCCCCCTCCTCCACCATGCTGAGGGCGAAGTAGATGGGCTTGTAGAGGTTCCATTGAGCCTCGGCCAGCGTGAGGCCCTTGCGCGCGCGGCGCTGGAACAGCTTCTCGGCGTAGT
>VYDD01000404.1:0-435 GCA_009843625.1 Gammaproteobacteria bacterium
GCCCCCGACGGCGCCGCCGAGTGCGTCTTCCGCACCATCCGCAAACCGGGCCACGCCACCTTGGCCGGGTACCGCCGCGACGGCGGCTACGAAGGCCTCGCGCGCGCGGTGCGGGAAATGACCCCCGCGCAGGTGATTGAGTCCATCGACCGGAGCGGCCTGGCCGGCCGCGGCGGGGCGGGCTTCCCCACCGGCCGCAAGTGGCGGGCGGTCGCCGAAGCGAACGGGACGCCGAAGTCCATCGTATGCAATGCAGACGAGGGCGAGCCCGGCTGCTTCAAGGACCGCGCCCTCATGGACTACGATCCGCACGCGGTCATCGAGGGCATGATCGCCTCAGGCTACGCGACCGGGGCGCACCGCGGCTTCATCTACCTGCGCTACGAGTACCCCGAGACCGAGCACATCCTCGCGGAGGCCATCCGCGAAGCGGAG
>VYDD01000404.1:445-7048 GCA_009843625.1 Gammaproteobacteria bacterium
AGGGGAAGCATCCCTACCCGCGCAACCGCCCCCCCTTCCCCGTCACCCACGGCTTCGAGAACCTGCCGACGGTCGTCAACAACGTCGAGACGCTGGCCTCCGTCCCGCATATTCTCGCGCTTGGCGCCGAGTGGTATGCCGGACTGGGCCTGAACGGACACGCCGGCACCAAGGTGATCTCGCTTTCCGGGGACATCCTCCGGCCCGGGAACTACGAAGTCCCCATGGGCTTCCCGCTCGAAAGGCTCCTCTACGACTGGGCCGGCGGCCCCTTCGAGGGCCGCACCATCCAGGCCGTGACCATGGCGGGCCTCTCCGGAGGCTTCCTGGCCGGCGACGATCTCTTCGTCACGCTGGACGAGCCCGCCATCCGCGCGCGCAAGTCGTTCCTGGGCGCGGGCGGCATCATGGTGTTCGACGACTCGCGCGACATGGTCGAGGTGGCGCACGCGGCGATGGAGTTCTTCGCGCACGAGTCCTGCGGGAAGTGCTTCCCCTGCCGCATCGGCACCCAGCGGCTGACCGAGCGGCTCGCCGGCGAGGCCGGCCCGGATGCGCTGGTGGCGTGGGTGGACGAAGTTGCGGATATTGGGTATACCATGAAGGAGACGAGCGCCTGCGGCCTGGGAACCGCGGCCCCGCTCATCACCGAGAGCCTCATGCGCTATTTTCCCGAGGCGGTTTCGCGCCACGTCACTGCCCATGGCCCCCTCCCCATGGCGGGCCGGGGCTAGGGCGGGCCGCATGGGACTGGGCCCTGGAGGGTCCAGGCAGCAAACTCGAATCAGGACCATACCGATGAGCACGAACGGGACAGGACCCACCATCGTCCTCGACGGCGAAAAGGTCGCCTACACCCCGGGGGAGACCGTCTACGAGGCCGCTACGCGGCACGGCAAGGACATCCCCACGCTTTGCTACGACCCCAGGCTGGAACCCTTCGGCGGATGCCGCCTGTGCGTGGTGGAGGTGGAGGGTGCGCGAGCGCCGGTCGCGTCGTGCACCGCCCAGTGCCAGGCGGGAATGGAGGTGCGCACCAGGAGCGCGCGCGTCGAGGTGCATCGCCGCACGCTGATGGAGATGCTGGTCTCGGAGAACCGCGAAGTGGACGTGGACGAGCTCACCAGCCTGGCCTCGCAGGAGATGACCGAGCTGGTCGACCGCTACGAGGCGCGCACCGGGCGCTTCCAGGGCAGGCAGTCGGGCGCGAGCCGCCCCGACGACCCCAACCCCTTCATCATGCGCGACTACGACAACTGCATCTCCTGCTACCGGTGCGTGCGCGTGTGCGCGGAGCAGGAGGGCGATTACGCCATCTCGGTGAAGGGACGCGGCTTCGACACCCAGATCACGGTCGAGTTCGACGGCCACCTCAAGGAGTCCGCCTGCACCTTCTGCGGGCAGTGCGTTCAGACCTGCCCGACCGGGGCGCTGGGGGACCTGAAGGCGCTGGCGTACCGCGACGTTGCCGGCGAGACGAAGAAGACCCGGACGGTCTGCCCCTATTGCGGGGTGGGCTGCGCGGTGGACCTGCTCACCCGCGGCAACACGCTCATCGGCGTGCAGCCCGCCATGGACGGCCCCGCCAACAAGGGCGCCCTGTGCGTGAAGGGCCAGTTCGCCTTCGACTTCGTGCAGCACCCCGACCGGCTGGCCCACCCGCTGGTGCGGGGCGAGGACGGCGAGCTGCATCAGGCCGGCTGGGACGAGGCGCTGGACCGGGCCGCAGAGGGCTTCCTGCGCGTGCGCGAGCGCTACGGGCGCCATGCCGTTTACGGGGTTGCCTCCGGGCGGGCGCCGCACGAGGCCGCCTACACCATGCAGAAGTTCATCCGGGGGGGGTTCGGAACGAACCACATCGACAACTGCAGCCGTGCCTGACACGCTCCCACAGTCGCCGGTCTGGCGGCAACGATCGGTCGGGGCGCAATGTCGAACCCGCTCGAGGACATGGAAAAGCCCGATGTGATCTTCTGCATCGGGACCAACATGACCGAGTGCCACCCCGTGGCCGCGACCCGGCTCAAGCGGGCCATCGCCAACGGGGCGAAGCTCATCACCGCCGACCCGCGGCGCATCGCCCTGGCCGAGCTGGCCGACGTGTACCTGCCGCTCCGGGTCGGCTCCGACGTATCGCTCCTGCTGGCCATGGCGCACGTCATCCATCGCGAGGGCCTGACCAACCAGGGCTTCGTCGAGGGACGCACGACCGAGGCGGAGGCCTTCCTCCAGCACATCGAGAAGTTCACCCCCGAGTGGGCCGAGACCATCACCGAGGTGCCTGCCGCCGACATCGAACGCGCCGCCATCCTGTACGGGAAGGCGGAACGTGGCGCCATCTACTACACGCTCGGCATCACCGAGCACATCTGCGGGGTCGACAACGTCCAGAGCCTGTGCAATCTGGCGCTCATGACGGGCAACATCGGGCGCGAGGGCACCGGGGTTAACCCGATGCGCGGGCAGAACAACATCCAGGGCGCGGGAGACGCGGGCGCCCTGCCCAACAACTACCCCGGCTTCCAGTCCGTGCTGGATCCGGCGTACCAGAGGAAGTTCGAGCCGGTGTACGGGCGCAAGGTGGACCTCGAGCTCGGGCCCACCAAGGTGAGGGCGCTGGAGGCCTGCGGCGACGGCATCCACGCGATGATGATCAACGGAGAGAACACCGTCGTCACCGACCCCGAGCGGCACCACTGCGAGGAGGCGCTAAAGAGCCTCGACCAACTGGTGGTGATCGACCTCTTCCTCACCGAAACCGCCGAGCTGGCGGACGTGGTCTTCCCGGCCACGGCATGGGGCGAGACCGACGGCGTGCAGACCAACACCGAGCGGCGCGTGCAGCGGCTGCGCAAGGCGGTCGAGCCCCCGGGCGAGGCCATGCCCGACTGGTGGATCGTGTCGCAGATCGCCCGCCGCATGGGCACGCCCGGCTTCGACTTCGAGAGCGCGAAGGACGTCTTCAACGAGCTTTGCGAGCTATCGCCCCTGTATGCGGGGCTGGACTGGGACCGCATCGACCGCGGCGAGTACCACTGGCCGGTGCCCCACAAGGATCACCCCGGGACGCCGATCCTGCACCAGGGGACCTTCGAGAACGGGCGCGGCATCTTCAAGCTGATCCGCTACCGGGATCCCGCCGAGGTAATCAGCGACGAGTTCCCGGTGTGGCTCACCACGGGCCGGCGCCTCCCCAACTACCACACCCGCACCCAGACCGGCCGCGCCGCCGGCATCGACTATCTGGCGCCCGGCGAGCGGCTGGAGATCCACCCGGAAGACGTGGTGGACTGGGGGCTCGAGGATGGCGGCTGGGCCAAGATGACCAGCGCGCGCGGATGCATGATGGTCCGGGTGGAGGCCAACGCCCGCTCGCCGCGCGGGACCGTCTTCACCTCGTTCAGCTTCAACGACGCCCCGGTCAACGTGCTCACCGGCGGAGGATACGACCCGGTAACGGACACGGCGGAGCTGAAGGTGTGCCCGGTCAGGGTGGAACGGCCGTAGCCGTCAGACCGAGCGAGCCTCGCGGCATCGACCCGGGAGCGGTCTCCGTTCAGTCCGACCCGAAGATGCGGTCTCCGGCGTCACCCAGTCCCGGCAGGATGTAGCCGTTCTCGTTCAGCTGCCGGTCCAGAGCGACCGTGAAGACCGGCACGTCCGGATGCGCTCGCTCAAGGGCCTCGACCCCCTCCGGGCAGGCCACCAGGACGGCCAGACGGATGTCGCGCGCGCCGTGCTCCTTCAGCAGCGTGATGGTCGCCGACGACGATCCGCCTGTGCCCAGCATCGGATCGACCACGACGAAGTGGCGGCCCGCGGGCTGCGGGACGTTGAAGTAGTACTGGACCGGCTGGAGCGTTTCGTGGTCCCGGTAGAGCCCCACGTGCCCGATGCGCGCGCCCGGCAGCACACCGGTGAAGCCTTCGAGCATCCCGAGCCCGGCGCGCAGGATCGGCACCAGTACGATGTCCTCCTCGCGCACCCGGAGGCCGGTGGTGATCTCCAGCGGAGTCTCGACCTCCACTTCTTCAGCAGGCAGGTCGCGCAGCACCTCATAGGCCATGAGGGAGCCGATCTCGCGGATCAGATCCCGGAACTCCCGGTGTCCGGTGCGGTGGTCGCGCAGGCGGGTGACCTTGTCCCCGACCAGCGGATGGTCGAGTACCCTGAGATGGGGCCGGTCGGGCACGGCGCCTCCGCGGTCCCTAGCTCCCCGACAGCTCCGGGAAGCGATACACGATGACGCCGCTGCCGGGGGCGTTGTCGACGTCGACATAGCCCTGGTCGACCATGCCGCGCAGGCACTTCTCGACCTCTTCGAAGGACTTCCCGGATGCCATCACCCCCTGGGTGACCGTAAGTTCGCCGCCCTTCTTCTCCGCGGCCTGGAGCAGCACGAGCCTCAGGTCCGCGGGTTTGGGCAGGGCCGCGGGCGGCGCGGAACCGGGGTTGGCGCGGGCAGCCAGCATGGGATGGGGAATGTAGCCCTTGCGCACGTTGGCATCGCGAATCAGCGCCTTCATGCGGAACAGGTCCACCAATTGGCCGACGCCCGCGAGCCCGAAGGTCAACAGCCAGAGGATTCCCGTCCCCCACTTGCCCATGTAGATGCGATGGGCACCGCAGACTCCGGCGAGGCACAGACACCAGAGTCCGTACCCCAGGACGTCCTTGTATACGGACTCGTAGGCCGCCGGCGCGTCCGGGAGACTGAGGTTGACGTTGACCGAGATGTCTCTCGGGTCTCTGGCGCCGTGCGTGGAGTCTTGTTCCATCAGCAGTGCTGCGCTTTGCGGGTGTGCAGGGAAGGGATCGCCCCTCTGGCAGAATGCTACCTCTCAGAGTGCGAAGCCCCGCGGCCATTCAATGTCTCGCGATCATCGGCTCCGGTCCAGCCCCGGTGACCGGGAAGTACCGCCCCTGTCACCGGGACGCGTCCGGCGGTCTCCTGC
This sequence comes from Gammaproteobacteria bacterium, assembly GCA_009843625.1. Taxonomy (GTDB): domain Bacteria; phylum Gemmatimonadota; class Gemmatimonadetes; order Longimicrobiales; family Gaopeijiaceae; genus BD2-11. Next base: position 5,401 of record VYDD01000404.1, read on the forward strand.
TGCGTACGCAGATCGCGCGGGCAGGTGTCGGCATCTATCGTTACCCATGACCGAAACGGCCCTCTATCGGCTTCTCGATGTACTGTTCGTCGTCTTCCACACGGCGCTGGTGGGCTTCAACATGCTCGGATGGACGTGGAGAAGAACCCGCCGGCTCCACCTGCTGAGCATCGGCGTGACGCTGCTGTTCTGGTTCGGGGCCGGGATTGTGTACGGGTGGGGATACTGTCCGCTGACGGACTGGCACTGGGACGTGAAGCGCGCGCTCGGGGAGACGGGCCTGCCCGCGTCGTGGATCAAGTACCACCTGGACGTGGTCACGGGCATCGACTGGAACGCCGCCTTCGTGGACACGGTGGTGGTGGGCAGTGCGCTGGTGGCGCTGGGACTCTCGGTGATGCTGCACCTTCGTGACCGGCGCCGGCCCGGGTAGCGCGAAGCTGCGGGAGTGCCGGAGTCCCCTCGCCCTGCTACCATAGTCCATGCAGAGTGAAGCGGCTGAACTCGCTCCGCCGCCCGCCCAACCTGATCGTCATACAGGCCCGGATTACAGGAAGCAGATCATGAACGCTCGCGCCCTCATTATCATCACCGCGACATTGGCCCTCGGCTTCGTCCACGCACCGCTGCAGGCGCAGGACGGCAAGGACATGGTCGCCGCCTTCATCGACGAGAACGCGGGCTCCTATTCGAGCATCGCCCAGGAGATATGGGACCTGGCGGAGCTGGGTTATCTGGAGACGGAGAGTTCGGCCCTGCTGGCCGGCACGCTGGAGGCCGCCGGCTTCGAGGTGGAGATGGGGGTTGCGGGCATTCCCACCGCCTTCGTCGCCAGCTACCGCAACGGGGACGGCCCGGTCGTGGGTATCCTGGCGGAGTTCGACGCGCTCCCCGGCATCACCCAGGACCGGAGCCCCGAACGCACCCCCCTCCCCGGCAAGCTGGCGGGACACGCGTGCGGACACCACCTGTTCGGCACGGGTTCGGCCGCCGCCGGCATCGCCGTGCGCCACTGGATGCAGGCGACGGGCCAGACCGGCGAGGTGCGCGTCTTCGGGACGCCGGCCGAGGAAGGCGGGGCGGGCAAGGTCTACATGGTGCGCGAAGGGCTCTTCGACGACGTCGACATCATGCTCCACTGGCACCCGGCGGACAGAAACTCCGCGGGTGCCTCGAGCAGCCTGGCCAACAAGTCCGCCAAGTTCCGCTTCTCCGGCGTGTCCGCGCACGCCGCCGGGGCGCCCGAGCGCGGGCGGTCGGCGCTGGACGGCGTGGAGGCCATGAACCACATGGTCAACCTGTTGCGCGAGCACGTCCCGCAGGAGACCCGCATCCACTACGTGATCACCTACGGCGGGGCGGCGCCCAACGTCGTCCCCGACTTCGCCGAGGTCTTCTATTACGTGCGCAACCCCGATCCGGCGAACGTGCACGAGATCTTCGAGCGGGTGGTGCAGACGGCGGTGGGCGCCGCGCTGGGGACCGGAACCGAGATGCGGTACGAGGTCATTCACGGCCTCTACAACATGCTCATCAACGTGACGCTGCAGGAGGCGATGCAAGCCAACCTGGAGCGGGTCGGGGGCGTGCACTACAGCGAGCAGGACCGCCGCTTCGCCGAAGCGCTGGCCGAACACCTGCCCGAGGA
>VYDD01000374.1:0-538 GCA_009843625.1 Gammaproteobacteria bacterium
ACCCGGGCCAGTACGCGAATTCCGACAGCCGGGTCTTGCCCACGATCACCGCTCCCGCCGCGCACAGGCGCTCCACCGCGGCCGCGTCGTGGTCGGTGACGTTGTCGGCAAGGATCCTGGATCCGGAGGTGGTGACCGTATCCCGCATGGCCAGGAGGTCCTTTACCGCGACCGGAATGCCGTGCAGCGGGCCGCGCCACTCCCCGCGCGCCACCTCGTCCCGGGCGCGACGCGCCGCCGCCCGCGCTTCCTCCGCCAGCACCACCTGAAAGGCGTTGGCCCGGCCGTCGTCCTCCTCGATGCGGGCCAGAGCCCGCTCGGTGAGTTCTACCGGCGAGACCGCACCGGCACGCACCAGGGGCGCCAGCTCGGCGATGGTGGAGGGCCAGGGCGGCTGACCGTCGCCCGGAGATGGTGAAAGCCGCCGATGCGATTGCGCCATCTCAGCCGCTCCGCCGCGCGCGGGGGACGTTCCGGCCCGAGAGACCGCCGGGGGCGTTCCCGCAGCCGAACCCGCGTCGCCCTCCCCTTCCCCATC
>VYDD01000374.1:548-7033 GCA_009843625.1 Gammaproteobacteria bacterium
TCCCCATCTGCCCCGGATCCGGCGAGTGACCATCCCGAAAGGTGGTCCGGAATGCAGTCGCCCCCCGCGGCCGCAAGCAGGGCGCGAAAGGCCACCGCCCGGTCCGGGATGCCCTCCGCCACGACCCGCTCGATGTCCTCATCCCGGGCCGGAATCCCCGCCGCACGCAGGTTCGCCCGCAGACCCGCGACGGCGAGATCCCTATCGCGCGAAGACACTGCGGACGACGAATCCCAGGTTGGCGGGCCGCTCCGCCAGGCGACGCATGTACCACGGGTACCAGTGCGGACCGTAGCTGATGAGAACCCGCACCGGAATCCCGCGCCGCCTCAGTGCGAGCTGCTCGCGCGCCCTGATCCCGTAGAGCATCTGCACTTCGAACGCATCGCCGGGCAGTCCCATCTTCCGTGCCTCCTCCAGGATGCGGCCGAGCAAGACGGTGTCGTGGGTTGCGATGCCGTGGGGCGCGGCCGGATTCGCGTCTTCGAGCATGAGCCGGGTCAGGACCATGAAGTTCTCGTCCACATCCGGTTTGCGGGGCCAGGCGATGTCGGCGGGTTCCTGATAGGCGCCTTTCACCAGCCGCAGGCGGGCCCCCAGCGAGAGCAGCCGCTCCACATCCGCGGCCGTACGGTACAGGTACGCCTGCACGCACAGACCGAGGTCGGGATATCGAGCCAGCGTGGCGGTGAAGATGTCCAGCGTCTCGTCGACGTACGGCGATGCCTCCATGTCCACCCACAGGACGTCCCCCTGAGCCGCGGCCGCCGCCGCCAGCCGCTCCAGATTGGCCTGCGCCACTTCCGGGCCCAGGTCCTGGCCGAGCTGGGTCAACTTGATGGAGATCTGGCTGGGCAGTTGCTCCGCCGCGATGCGCTCAAGCAAGCCCAGGTAATGCAGCACGACCTTCTCGATCTCGTCGCGGTCCGTGAGGGCTTCGCCGAGCTTCGTGAATACCGTCGAGATGTCGTGCTCGGCGAGCCCCCGCGCTGCCTCAAGCGCCGCGCCGGCGGTCTCCCCGGGCATGAAGCGCGAGACCGCCCGGCGCGCAAACGCGCGGCGCCGCATCTGGCGCTCCATCCATGCGTTCTCGGAGGCCCAGAGCAGAACCTGGCGCAGCATGGCTAGCTCCGCTCCGGTGTGCGCCCGCGACGAGATCGCGGCTCGGGGTCGGCTTCGTCGGGCATTCCGTTTTCTCCCTGATGTGGCACGAGAGTGAGGCAGTATACCCGGCCCGGTCAGGTCGGCCAAGTTGGTTGGCCGTGACCGTCGCCCTCTTCCTCGACCGCCTGGAGCAGAGGCTGGCCTCGGCATAGGTTGGGGCCATGCTCAAGACACAGCTCCTCGAAGAGATGACCTGGCCCGAGGTGGAACGGGCTCTGGCCGGCGGGTTCACCTCGGTCGTGGTGGCCGTGGGTGCCATCGAGCAGCACGGCAGGCACCTGCCGCTGCTGGTGGACGCGGCGCGCGGCGACCGGCTCGCCTTCGAGGTGGCGCGCCGTCTGGGGCGTAGCCTTGTTGGCCCCACGATTCGGGTGGGATGCTCCGAGCACCACATGGGCTTCCCGGGCACGATTTCGGTGAGCACGGATACCCTCAGGGCGATCTGCCTGGACTATGTGGAAAGCCTAGCGCGCCACGGCTTCCGCGCCGTGTACCTTGTGCCGTCCCATGGAGGCAACTTCGCGCCCCTGGCGGCCATGCTGGACGAACTCCGGGCCGCCGGCGCCCCCGATTGCGCGGTGCACGCATATACCGACCTGCTCGAGTTCGTGGGGCTGTGGCAGGGTGCGGTGCGGGAGGTGGCCCCCGGCCTCACCGATCGCGTGGGCGGTCACGCCGACATCGCCGAGAGTTCGGAGATGCTCTGCATCCGCCCCGACCTTGTGCGGGCGGAGCTGGCCGAGGCGGGATATGTGGGGGGATTCGACGCGGCGCTGGCCGAGCGGATATTTGGAGAGGGGCTGCGAGCGGTCACCTCGAACGGCGTGCTGGGGGACCCGCGCGGGATGAGCCGCGAGATCGGGGAGCGGTGCATCGCCCGCGCGGCCGAAGGCATCGCGGCGGCGTTCCGGGCGGGAAGGAGGTGAAAAAAGCAGCGTGGGACCAGATCACCCCAAGGCTCAGCGACGAACAGAGCGAACAGCCGCTTCCGGTCCTCGGGACGCGCTCGCAACGGAAAACATCTCGTCGACACTATCCAGCTTGCTCTGCAATTCGCCCGGACTGAAGGCACGGTCATCCGCTGTTGGGTCTGACTCGACCAGGTATCGGCCCAGGAAGTCGTTTCTCAGAACTTCAAAGACGTAACGGTCCCGAAGTTGCAGTTCCTCGTACCCGACGCATTCCAACAGTCCCTTCAGCGAACGCGCAATGCCCAGGTAGTCAATGGGATCCCCGTGTCCCGCCGGCTTGAAATCCATGACTCTAAACTGCACGTCTCCTTTGAGATTGTACCGTGGGCGTGCTACCAGCACATTGTCCGCGTGAATGTCTCCGTGAATCATGCCGCGCTGCTCGAGCTCAAAGAGCAAACCAAACATGGCACTCAGGAATTGCTCGATAAACCGCAGCTCCACGTTCCCCCGATTGGCCCTGATGTACTGTTCCAGCGACGTGCCCCTTACGTACTGGCGGACAAACACCACGAACTCGCGCCCCAACACGGGATCTTCCCAGGATCGCACATCCAGATGCGGGACGACGCATGGATTCTCCAGAACATTCGCCTTCCTGGCTTCCTCGAGGTAGACGTCCGGCTCGTTTTGATACGCAGGAAGATTCTCTACTGGTACGAACTTGAATGCCAGGTCACCATCTATGTGGGCCGCATGTGCACGGTATACACGACCGATTGCCCCCGTACCGATGTGCTCCACTACTCTGTGGTTCGGAAAGAATGGAAAAGTCTTTCCCAGGAAGTGCTCTTCGGGAGGAAGGTGTTCTGACACCGGGACGGGGAGCCTATTCCGCTCGGGACCGAGGATTCAAGTATTCGATTGCTCCGCCATCGAAATACCACTGGATCCGGCGGATCACTTCTTCCGCAGTAATCATGTCCATGCAACGAGGCAGGTTGCCCACAACATCCACGCAGAGTTCGTCAGGCCCATCCTTGTAGTCTCCATCGCCCAGCGGGACCGTTCGCGACTTCCAGCATCCCCCGTTGTCGCAGCACAGCAGCGCACCGACGGTGTGAATGAACTGGTGGTGCGGGTAGGCCTCCCAGTGAGGTGGCTCGCGGCCGCCGGCCACGACGACGCACGGGCGGTTCCTGGGCATGCCGGGTTTCACTTCTACCGCCGCGGCCAGGTGCATCGGCAGACTGATCGGCGTCACGACGCCCTGCGCGTGATACATGAGCCGTACGAGTTGGCGAAGGGTGGTTTGTCCCCTCATGTCGACGACCCCGTCCAGCGGCGGATGATGATGGCCCGACTCCCCGATCTGGACGAACTCCACGCGGCCTCTGAAATGATCGACGACGGCCTGGTACCGTTTCGGATCCCACCACTTGATCGTGTAGTCGAACTTGCCTCCGGCGTCGATCATCCAGAACGGGGTGGACTCCCCGTGAGCCGCCTGCACGCGGGAGAACCACTCCTTCTCACCATCCGAAATGTGAATGTCTCCCTTGAACGCCCCCGGCTCGATCCGAAGTCCCAGCTGCTCGTTCAGGTAGTGGATGAAGCCGTGCAGGAAGTGATAGGGCGTTTGGTTGCTCTGATGGATCAGCGGGTAGTGGCAGTCCACGACTTCCACGTCCGGATCGTCCTCATTCAACCGTACGAGGTACGGGTTGTTCTCCCACAGCGCGGGACAGGAAGTGCGGACATCGGTCAGGAAACGTTCGGGATAGCACCTGTGGAGGTCGCGGACCGCGGCGGTGAGCATCACGATGTCGCCCGGCGACTGAAAGTTCCTGAGTATCAGCTTGCGCATTGGCTGGCTGTTCTCATCGGACCCTGAAGGCCCATACCGATATGTGGCCCGGGATGGAAGCGCCGTTCGGGGACGTTACCCTGATGGACGTCGGCCCTCGCGAACCGCCTGGATTCCACTCCAGGTATGACGTGGATCCGGCTCGCACATTCCACTGGCGGGTGAACTCCGCGAATGTCGATTCGTAGGGCTGAAGATGGTGGCTCGGCCCGAAGCGGCTCCAGATGTCGTCGAGATCCCAGGTCGTCATGCCGAATGCGTCCCAGCCGTTCAGATCGATCCACAGCGACATATAGAAGTCCGTAAGAACCTGTTCGGCCGGCCAGCCGCTAACGTCCGCCAGGGAAGCCAGCCCCGTCGTGGGAGATCGCATGAGACGATGCATAAGGGCCTTCTCGCCGCCCGGGTACTCGCCTCCCCAGCGGTCCATCGCGAACCGGAGCACCATGGACGGAACATCGTAGACGGCTCTGAACGCGTTGGTGCAAGGGCCGTCGTTCCCCTCCTCCGGACTACCGATCCAGCTGCACTCCTCCGGCGCGTTCGGGATCCGGCGCGTGTTTGTCGGATCGTTCGAGTCCCACCCGAAGAACCTGGCCAGCCCGAGAGTCCATGCCTCGTACCACTCACGGCCCTCGGACCACTGCTCGTATCCCATGTTCCGGCCCGATTCGTGCCCGAAGAGGCCGTAGGCCACCAGTTGTTCCGAGAGCGTCGCGCCGCCCTCCAGCTCCCAGGTGGTAAAGTTGGCTCCCCCGAACACCAGGGCGGCGCCCTGCGCGAGGTGGGCGATCTCGTGGGTCAGCAGAGACGGGTAGTATGCAAGGGTTTGCTCCTTCGTCCAGACGTGTCCGAACACACCCGCGGGATCGGGGACGCGGCCAAAGAGAATCTCGGCCTGGTTGCTGGTGGCGCACTCCTCAGGCGGATAGAGGTCTCCGAACCACGTCCACCCCCCGAGGAACGAGTCCCGATCGTCCTGCTGGTTGGCCCGCTTCGTCATGAGGATCGTGACTCGGCCGTTCCCGTCGACGTCGGACAGGCCCCCAAAGTAGTCGTTGTGAACCCCCTTCGCATGGGCTCCGTAGAAGGCGTCCAGTCCTGCAAGCTCGGAGTCCGTGAAGGTCCCGCTCGGGTTCTCGATGTCGTCGAGCCACACGGTGTGGTCGCCGATGCGCCGAACCACGGCTCGCATCTGGTCGCGGGCCGAGCAGGACGTGCCTCCGGCAAACAGCGTGAGCGTGTCGCCAACAGACAGAGCGAGCGTTCCTCGAGCACGCGCCGTCGCAGGGTCCACCCGACCCAGCCTCTGGACGATCCCCCGGTTCCGGTTCATCACCTCGCTGTGGGGGCGCTCCCAGCCGCGCGGACCCTCGACGAACTCCTGCCGGGGAGGTGTGGCGGCGCCTGCCGGAGCGGCCGCAGCGGCCCTCGTCAACGGGATCCCCGGCGCCGGCGCCACGGCTTCGCGGAGCGGCGCCGAGTAGGCCAAAGGCGATCGCGCGGCCACGACTGTCGGGTCTCCGACGATGCTGGTCGCGGCAACCGGAGTCAGAGAGGCCGGCTCTTCCGATATGGAGACCACTCCGATCACGTATGCGCCTCCCGCGTCATCTCCGGGCAGGTGGAGGCAGCCGTTGCCGCCATAGGTGTAGCGGTACCAGCCCACGGGAAGATCGATGTCTTCCTTGCTGCGCGGGCTGACGCCCACCAGCCGGGCGTCACTGTCACCCTGCACGGTCACTCGCAGCTCGGCGCGCCGAGGGGGCAGGCAGTCGCTGTACGGGACCGTCACCGAAAGGCGCGTCGCACTCGACGCCGTCACGGTCGCGGCCAGACCTCCGATCAGAACTTCGTTGTCGCCGGGAACACTCGAGAACCCGGAGCCGCTGATGGTCGCCTGCGCGCCCTCGAGTAACGTGGCCGGTGCGACATTGGAGATGACCAGCGACCCCGGAACCTCCGAAGTCACCGGGATGCTCTGGCTGGCGCCAAGGCCTTCCGGGTCGGTTGCAGTGACCGTCACGGTCGCCGTCCCGGGCGTTACCGCGAGAATCTCAAACTGGTTCTCGGACACCGAGGCCCAAACTACGGACGCGTTGGTCGTGCTGGCCGTCAGCATCAACGGGTCGCCGTCAGGATCGGAGAAGTACTCGGATCCGGCCCACGAGCGCGTCTCGCCGACCGTCAGGGTCTGCGGAGGAATCGTGTCGGTTACCTTTGGCGCCCGGTTCGGCACCGTGACCGCGAAGCTCTGCCCGGCCGAGAGGCCGCCCCCGTCGGTGGCCGTCACGGTCACCGTGGCGGCGCCCGACGCCACGCCGGCCACGGTCAACACGCTGCCGGACACCGCCACCCTCACACGGGTCGTGTCCGACGAAGCCGCCCCGAACTCCAGGTCGTCCCCGTCCGGATCCGCAAAATGCCCGGCGACATCCACCTCCGACACGCCGCCCACGGCGACCTCCAGGTCCCCGATCTCGCCGACCGCCTCCGGCGCCCGGTTCGGCACCGTGACCGCAAAGCTCTGCCCGGCCGAGAGG
>VYDD01000038.1 GCA_009843625.1 Gammaproteobacteria bacterium
TCTCGACGCCGAGCGCCTTTTCCACCGCCGAGAAACTGTTGAGGTTCTTGACCTCGGTGCTGGCCTCGAGGCGCCCGCTTCCCTTCTTCCGCAGCGACACGTTCGCGTCCACGCGCAGGCTGCCTTCCTCCATGTTGCAATCGGATATCTCCAGGTATTCCATCAGCCGCTTGAGGAGCTGGAGATATGAGCGCGCCTCCCGGGGAGAGCGCAGGTCCGGCTCCGAAACGACTTCGATCAGCGGGGTGCCGGTCCGGTTCAGATCGATGGCGGTCGCGGAAGCGAAGCGGTCGTGCAGCGACTTTCCGGCGTCCTCTTCCATGTGCACCCGCCGGATCCGCACCCGCCGGCCGCCATCCAGTTCCACGGCGCCCCGGGTGGCCAGGGGGCGTTCGAACTGGGAGATCTGATATCCCTTGGGCAGATCGGGATAGAAGTAGTTCTTGCGGGCGAAGACGGAGACGGGGTGGATGGTGCAGTCCAGCGCGAGCGCCGCGCGGAGCGCGAGATCGACCGCTCCCGGGTCGAGCACGGGGAGCGCGCCGGGCAGCCCCAGGCAGACCGGGCACACGGCCGTGTTGGGCGGTGCTCCGAATGCGGTTGAATCCGCGCAGAACAGCTTGCGCCCGGTGTCGAGCTGGACGTGGACCTCCAGGCCGATCACGGCTTCCAGCGGCGAATCCTTCATGCAGCTCCTGCGCCGGACGGAACCGGGGGAGAGCCCACCGTCCCCAGTTCGGCTTCGAGCGCCGCGGCCGCGGTCAGCAGCGTGTCCTCCCGCCAGTGCGCGGCCATGAGTTGACCCCCAACGGGCAATCCTTCCGCCAGCCCGATGGGAACGGAGATTGCGGGTACCCCGGCCAGGTTGGCGGTCACGGTGAAGACATCGGACAGGTACATCTGGTAGGGATCGTGGATGCGCTCTCCCAGCTTGAAGGCGGGGGTCGGCGCAGTCGGGGTGAAGAGCACGTCCACGCCATCACGGAACGTCCGCTCGAAATCCCGGGCGACGGCAGCCCGCGCCTCCTGCGCACGGCCGTAGTACGCGTCGTAGTAGCCTGCCGACAGCGCGTAGGTACCGAGCAGAATGCGCCGCTTGACCTCGGTGCCGAAGCCCTCGGAGCGGGAGAGTTCGTACAGTCGCTCGGTAGTATCCGCCTCGCGGCATCGGCGCCCGAAGCGGACACCGTCGTACCGGGCCAGATTGGACGAAGCTTCGGCGGGCGCGATGATGTAGTAGGCGGGAATTGCGTATCGGGTGTGCGGCAGGGACACCTCCCGCAACTCGGCGCCCGCTCCCTCCAGCGCACCGAGGGCGTGCTCCGCCAGCCGGCGCACCACCGGGTCCAGGCCGGCGGGGAAGTACTCACGCGGAACGCCGACGACCAGCCCGCGCACCCCCCGATCGCAGGCCGCCGTCAGAGGCGGTACGGGGCGGTTGACCGAAGTGGCGTCGCGCGGGTCGTGGCCGCTCAGCACTTCGAGCAGGGTGGCCGCGTCGCGCACGGTGCGGCCGAGGGCGCCCACCTGGTCGAGAGAGGAGGCGAAGGCGACCAGCCCGTAGCGGCTCACCCGCCCGTAGGTGGGCTTGATGCCCACCACCCCGCAGAACGACGCCGGCTGGCGAACCGAACCACCTGTGTCCGAGCCCACCGCGACCGGCACGATGCCCGCGGCCACCGCCGCCGCCGACCCGCCGGAGCTTCCGCCAGGAACCCGTTCCGCATGCCAGGGATTGCGCGTGGGGCCGAAGGCGGAGTTTTCGGTCGACGACCCCATGGCGAACTCGTCCATGTTGGTCTTGCCGACGATGACCGCGCCCGCCCCGCGAAGCCGACGGACGGCGGTGGCTTCGTAGGGGGAACGGAACTCCTCCAGGATGCGGGAGCCGCAGGTGGTGGGGAAACCGGCCGTGGCCAGGTTGTCCTTGACCGCGACCGGTATCCCCGCGAGCGGGCCGTCGCGTGGACCGCGTTGCCGATCCGCGTTCGCATCCACGGCGATGAAGGCGTTGAGCGGTGCGGGGCCCCGCTCCCACGTCCCGTGCGCCTCCAGCGCCTGCGCAGCCATCGAGCCCCAGGCGAGTTTCCCGTTCCGGACCTCCGCGGCTCTCGCCGCCACGCCGCCCGCATTCGCCTTCACGACGAGCTCTTCCGTTCGCCGGGGGCGCCCGCCACACCTGGAAGCCGGGGGACGATGAAGAGACCATCCCGCCAGTCGGGAGCGATGCGCGCGAGCGGCCGCTCGAGAGGATCCGGCGTCGTTGCACCTTCTCCGGCCGGAGGACCGCTCCGGTCCGAGGCTTCCCCGAATGGTCGCGTGGAGCCCTCGCCCTGCGGGACGCCGGATGTCGGAGCAGGCTCCGGCGCGACCCCGCTCAACACCGCCATGTGCTCCAGGATCGAACTCATTTCGCGCGCCATGCGCTTCGCCTCCCCCTGGTCGAGGCGGACGCGAGCGAGGGCGGCGATTCGGTGAATCTCCTGAATGGTTACGGTCACGCCCGGCTCCGTCTCATCCGGTCTGTTCACTCGAACGCCCTCTCGAGACCCGCGAAGCGCGCTACCAGTTTCTTCCTCCCCACGTCATCGAAATCCACCGTCACCCTGAGGTCCGGACCGAACCCCGAGATATCCAGGATCGATCCGAAGCCGAAGGTCCCGTGAACCACGCGTTCACCTTGCCGGTAGCGGGGAGCGTCCTGGTTCAGATCATCGTATCGGGCCGGATCCGGGTCCGCATAGGCCTGGCTCCGGTCCAGGGACTCGCCACCATGCCTGCCCTCCCGGTACGCGCCTCTCGCGCGATACCGGTGGCGGGACAACTGCAGCCGCGACGAGCGCCGGTATTCCACCAGCGTGTCGGGAATCGTGCCGAGGAACGACGAGGGCCTCGATGTCATGCCCTCGCCGGCTCGCCATCTTCGCTCCGCGTAGCTGAGATAGAGCTTCTCCTCGGCCCGCGTGATCCCCACATAGAAGAGCCTCCGTTCCTCCTCAAGTTCCTCGGGAAGCTCCAGCGCTCGCGACAGCGGAAACAGCCCCTCCTCCATTCCGGCGAGAAAAACGCACGGGAACTCGAGCCCCTTCGCGCTGTGGAGGGTCATGAGGGTGACCGCGTCGGCCCCACTGTCGTGCGCGTCGATGCCCGTGACCAGCGCCGTGTGCTGAAGGAACAGATCGAGCTCGCTGGCCTCCGCGATCTCCTCCTCTTCGCCCAGATCATGCTCCGAGGGGTCGAAGCGGAAGGCGGCGGCGATCAACTCCGTCACGTTCGCGGCCCTGTCCTCGCCCTCCGGCCCCTCTTTGCGCAGCCGCTCCCGCAGGTCCAGCCCGGTGACCACCGCCTCCGTGACCTCGCCCGCATTGCGTTCCCGGGCGAGGGAACGCCAGTCACCGATCATGCGCGCGAAGCGCCCGAGCGTGCGGGCGGTGGACGGCCGGATGCCTTCCGCCGCGCGCGCCTCCGCCGCAGCCTCGAGCAGCGACACCCCGCGTCCTCGCGCCCACGCCGTCAACCGGCTGCGCGACACCGTGCCGATTCCGCGTTTCGGATAGTTGACGACGCGGTTGAACGCCTCTTCGTCCCGGGGGTTCGAGATCAGCCGCAGATAGGCCAGCACGTCGCGGATCTCGCGCCTCTCGTAGAAGCGCACGCCTCCGACGATCTGATAGGGGATGAAGCGCCGCATCAACTCCTCTTCGAGCGCGCGCGACTGGGCGTTGGTGCGGTAGAGGACGGCGAAACCCCCGTACGGCCATCCGTTGGCCTGCCTGAGCGACTCGGTCTCATCGGCGATGCAGCGAGCCTCGTCGGTCTCGGTCGCGGTGTGCAGAACGCTCAGCAGTTCGCCGTCCGGGCGGCGCGTATGCAGCGTCTTCGCCTTGCGGGCAACGTTGTGCGAGATCGCGGCATTGGCCGCGTGGAGGACGTGTCCGGTGGACCGGTAGTTGCGCTCCAGCCGGACGACGCGGGCGCTGGGGAAGACCGACTCGAACTGGAGGATGTTGCGGATGTCGGCCCCCCGCCATCCATAGATGCTCTGATCGTCGTCGCCCACCACCATGAGGTTGCCGTGCGCACGCGCCAGCAGGTCGAGCAGCCGGAACTGGGCATGGTTGGTGTCCTGGTACTCGTCCACCAGCATGAACGCGAAGCGGTCCGAGTACCGGTACAGGATATCGGGATACGACTCCAGCAGCTCCACCGGCTTCATCAGCAGATCGTCGAAGTCGAAGGCGTTCTGGCGCTCCAGGGCAGCCTGATACTCGGGGTACACGAGCGCCGCGGCCGCCGCCAGCGGGTCGGCACCGTCCGCGTTCTCTTCATGAAACCGCTGCGGGCCGGCAAGCACGTTCTTGGCGGCACTGATGACGCCCTGCACCGATCGCGGATTCCATCGCTCCGGGTTGACGCGGACGGCCTTCTGGGCCCGCTTGACCTGGTTCAGGCTCTGCTCGGAATCGAAGATTGTGAACGGGGCCACCCGGCCGACCTCGCCCGCGTGGATTCGCAGAAGACGAGCGCCCAGGGCGTGAAAGGTGCCGAGCCACATCCCTCGCGGCTCTTCTCCCAGGTAGTTGGCGACGCGTTCCCGCATCTCACCCGCCGCCTTGTTGGTGAAGGTGACGGCGAGGATGCGGTGCGGCGGCACGCCGTGCTCGCGCACCAGATGGGCGATCCGGCAGGTGAGCGCCCGGGTCTTTCCGGTCCCCGCGCCGGCGAGCACCAGCAGAGGCCCCTCGAAGTGGAGCACGGCGGCCCGCTGCTCGGGGTTCAGCCCCCCCAGGTGATCCACCGGATCAGGCCTCGGACGGAAGTCGTATGTTGAAGGTCGCGCCGGGCTCCCACTCCGACACCAGCTCGAGCTTCCCGCGGTGAACGCCCTGCACGATGCGGCGCGCCAGCGTGAGCCCCACGCCCCAGCCGCTCGCCTTGGTGGTAACACCGGGTTCGAAGATGTCGTCGCGCACGGCGGGATCGATTCCGGGACCAGTATCCGCGATGCGCACATCCACCCATCCCGCACCCGACCCGGAGCACGTGATCGAGATCCGGCCGCCGCGCCCGGCCAGGGCGTCGAGCGAGTTCTTGAGCACGTTCTCGAAAGCCCAGCTGAGCAGGACATGGTGTCCCCTGACCGCGGGCAGATCGGAGGGAACTTCCATCACCAGTTCCACTTCCGACGCCAGGCTGGGGAGGCGGGAACGGAAGTAGCCCTCCAGCTCCTCCAGCACGCGGGTCAGGTCGACCTGCCCGAGGGCAGGCTCCCGGCCGATCAGTTCGAATCGGCGGGTAACGCGTTCGAGGCGCTCGACATCATCGTCGAGCTCGTGCAGGATCTCGCGCTCGGACAGCTCTCCGGGCCGCTCCGGCGCGGGCAGCTTGAGGAGTTCGACCCAGCCGTGCAGCGAAGAGATCGGTGTACCCAGCTGGTGTGCGAGTTCGCGGGCCATCACCGTCCAGGCGCGCTCTCCAGCCACCCTGCGCTGGTATCGCACCAGTCCCGCAAGCATGAGCACGACCAGCGCCAGACCCCCCGCCTGAAGCCATGGAATCCAGCGCAGGCGCGTCAGGATCGGAGGTGGGCCGTAGTGGATGAGCTGGACTTCGGGATCGCCGACCGGGGGACTGCGCTGATCCAGGGTGTTGATGTAGCCGCGCACCCGCTCCTGCCCCTGCGCCGAGCCGAGATCCACATCGAAGGGAAGGTTCTCGACGGCCAGCACGGTGTCTCCGGGTCCGGTCATCACGAACGGCACGCCCGACTCGGTGATCAGCAGTTGAAGTCCCCTGAGCGCCTGGATGGAACTGCCTTCCTCGGGGTCGGTCAAGCCTTCCATGACCTCGGCATAGATGCGCGTGAAGATCTCGCTGTCGGCCCGCAGTGCGCGCACGATCTGCTGCGTGTAGAGCAGATACCATCCGGCCAGTGCCACGAAAAGCGCCGCGAGCCCGACGTACCAGCGCTTCGGCGACACCCCTCCGTCGCCTCCTCAGGGCAGCAGGCGACCGGCCCCGAGTCGCTCGGCCAGCGGCTCCGGCAGGGTCACGCTGCCGTCCTCTTGCTGGCCGGTCTCCAGCAGGGCCACCAGCAGTCGCGGCAGGGCGAGTGCCGATCCGTTCAACGTGTGCACGAATTCCGGCTTGCGGCCGGGATGGGGCCGATACCGCAGGCTCGCGCGTCGCGCCTGGTAGTCGGTGGTGGTGCTGACGCTCGACACTTCCAGCCAGCGGCGCACGCCCGGGGCCCAGACCTCCAGGTCGTAGGTCATGGCCGACCAGAAGCCCAGATCGCCCGTCGCCAGGCTGAGGACGCGATAGGGAAGCCCAAGACGCCGGAGAATCACCTCCGCTTCTGCAGTCATCTCCTCGAGTGCCTCCCGGCTGCGCTCCGGGGTCTCATAGCGAACGAGCTCCACCTTGTCGAACTGGTGTACGCGCAGAAGGCCGCGGGTGTCCGCGCCCGCCGCGCCGGCCTCGCGCCGGAAGCAGGGCGAGTAGGCGGTGTAGCGAAGAGGAAGCTCGTCCGCGGAGAGGATCTCGCCCCGGTGGAGGTTGGTTAGCGGCACCTCGGACGTGGGGATGAGCCAGAGATCATCCAGGGTCGTGACGTATGCATCCTCTTCGAACTTCGGGAGATGGCCGGTCGCCGTAAGGCTCTCGCGCGTGACCATGTAGGGCACACGCACCTCCGTGTAGCCGTGCTCGCGGACATGCAGATCGAGCATGTAGCCGATCAGCTCCCGCTGCAGGCGGGCGCCCCGGCCCGTGAGAACCGGGAATCCCGAACCCGAGATCCTTGCCCCGCGCGCGAGGTCGAGGAGCCCCAGGCCCTCCCCCAGCTCCCAGTGTGGTCTGGGCTCGAAACCGAAGTTCCGCTTCGTCCCCCATTTGCGCACAAGCGCGTTGGCTTCCTCCCCCCCATCCGGCACTTCGGGAAGCGGCAGGTTGGGCATCTCAAGCAGGGCATCGCGGATGTGCGCCTCCGCATCCTCCACCACTTCGCCCAGCGCGTCGA
>VYDD01000246.1 GCA_009843625.1 Gammaproteobacteria bacterium
CGCCAGATAGCTCCGGTGCACCGCCAGCAGCGTGTCCGCGACCGTTCCCCCGGAATCGGGGAACGGGCTGTCGGCGTCGAGCCCCAGGACGTCGAAGACGATGCGGCGGGCCAGCGTGTAGCCGTTGGTGTGGAGTCCCGTTGAGGCTAGTGCCACCAACGCATCCCCGGCCCGCGTGCGCGAACCATCGAGCAGCGCGTCCCGCTCCGCGATGCCGACGATGAACCCGGCCAGGTCGTATTCGCCGGGGGCGTAGAAGTCGGGCATCTGCGCCGTCTCGCCTCCCAGCAGAGCGCAGCCGTTGTCGCGGCACGCACGCGCGACCCCGGTGACTACCTGGCCCACCACCCCGGCGTCCATGTCGCCGGTGGCGAGGTAGTCCATGAAGAAGAGCGGCCGGGCGCCCTGGACCAGGATGTCGTTGACGCAGTGGTTGACCAGGTCCGCCCCCACCGTGTCGTGGCGGCCGGAGAGGAACGCCACCTTGAGCTTGGTGCCCACCCCGTCCGCGCTCGAAACCAGCACCGGCGCGTTCATTCCGCCAGGCACCGCGTACATGCCCCCGAACGAGCCCATCCCCGAGAGGGTGTGGCGGTCGTGGGTACTCGCGACAAGTGCCTTGATGGCCTTCTTCGCCCGGTCCGCGGCGTCCAGGTCGACGCCCGCCGCGCGGTAGTCCAGTCTCGGGGAATCGTCAGGCAAGGCTCGCTCCTTTAGGCGAGGTTTCGAAAGCAGCCTGCTCGCCGAGGACGCGCGCCCGCTCGGCTACCTCCCCGACATCCAGCTTCCGAAGACGGTCGAGGGCGAAGGACTCGACCGCGAAGGAGCCCATGACGGAGGCATGTACGAGCGCCTCGCGCAGTGCATCCATGCTGCGGCGGGACACCCCCGCCAGATATCCCGCGAATCCCCCGGCAAAGGCATCGCCCGCTCCCGTGGGGTCCACCACCCGGGACACAGGAAAGGCGGGGCACCGGAAAGCGGCCTCTCCGTCGAAGAGCCGCGCGCCCCGCGCACCCTCCTTTACGATCACCCGCCGGGGCCCGCGTTCGCGTACCCAGCGTGCGGCCCGCACGGGATCGGCAATGCCGGAAAGCTGATGGATCTCGGTGTCATTCACCATCAGAACATCGATGCGCTCGAGAAGCGACATGAGCGCGTCCCGCTCCCGCTCGATCCAGTAGTTCATGGTGTCACACACCACCAGCTCGGGTTTCTCAACCTGGTCGAGCACCTCTCCCTGGAGAATCGGGTGGATGTTGCCCAGCGAAACGATGCGCGCCTTGCGGAAGGACGAGGGGATGGCCGGGCTGAAGTCGGCGAAGACGCCGAGGGTCGTGAAGGTGGTCTCTCGGGCGCTGAAGTCGGCGTTGTAGGTCCCTCCCCAGCGAAAGCTCTCCCCGCGCGCGACTTGAAGCCCCGAGAAGTCGACGCCCCGCTCCTGCAGAAAGTCCAGTTCCGCCAGCGGGAAGTCGTCGCCGACCACCGCCACCACCTGGACCGGCTGATAGAGGCTCGCCGCGGCCGCGAAGAACGAAGCCGACCCCCCGAGCACCTCCTCGGCCCTCCCGAAGGGGGTCTCGACCGTGTCGAGCGCAATGCTTCCCACAATCAGGGTCGACATGCCCGGCCGCCTCAGCTCACGCGCCGCGCCATGCGGGTCGGAGCCTGTACGCCCACGAGGGTGAGCGCGTTGCGCAACACCACGCGCACGGCCCCGGTGAGGGCGAGACGCGCCGCCCTCAGCGCCGGGTCTCCGGCCAGCACCGCGAGGTCGGGATTGCGGGTCGGATTGCCGGCGTGATACCACGAGTTGACCATGCCGGAGGTGTGTTCCAGGTACTCGCACACCAGGTGCGGCGCCCGCGCTCGCGCTGCCCGGCGCACCAGCTCCGGGAACTCGCCCAGCCGCCCCATCAGCTCGCGCTCGCGCGGATGCTCCAGCAGGGACAGGTCGAGACCCTCGGGGGCGAGCTGGTCCGGTGTCATGGAGTCGGGATCCATCCCCGCCTTGCGAAAAATGCTGCACATGCGTGCGTGTGCGTACTTGCTCTTGTAGACCGGGTTGCGGTCGGAATGGTCGAGGGCGGCGTCCAGATCGAAGACGAGGTGGGCCTCCGGCTTGCGCATCAGGAAGAAGTAGCGGACCACGTCCGCGCCGACGGCTTCGACCAGCTCTCGCAGCGTGGTGTAGCCCCCGGAGCGCTTGGAGAGCTTCACCTCCACCCCGCTGCGCTCGACGGTCACCATCTGGTGAAGGAGGTACTCGGGGTATCCCCGCGGCCGGCCGAGCGCCTGCAGTCCGGCGCGCACCCGGTCGACGGTTCCGTGATGGTCCGAGCCCTGCACGTTGATGACCTCGTGGAAGCCGCGCCGCCACTTGCTCATGTGATAGGCGACGTCGGGGAGGAAGTAGGTGGGGCTGCCGTCGCTCTTGACCATCACCCTGTCCTTCTGGTCGCCGAAGGCCGTGGTGGTGAGCCACATGGCGCCGTCGCGATCGTACACGTGCCCGGTCTCGCGCAGCGCCGCGATGGTCGCGTCGACCGCGCCGTCCGTGTAGAGCGAGGATTCGAGGAAGTAGCGGTCGAAGCGCACGCCGAAGTGGGCGAGATCGCGGTCCTGCTCCTCGCGCAGCACGCGCACCGCGAAGCGCCGGCAGGCGGCGTGCCGTTCCTCCGGCTCGGCATCCACCCACCGGTCGCCCTCCGCTTGCGCGAGCCGCTCCGCGATCTCGACGACGTAGGCCCCGTGGTATCCATCGTCCGGGAAGTCGGCCTGGACGCCGAAGTGGCGCAGATAGCGGCAGGCGACGCTCTCCCCCAGGCGCTCGATCTGGCGGCCCGCGTCGTTGTAGTAGTACTCCCGGTACGCCGCCCAGCCGGTCCAGTCGAGCAGGTTGGCCAGCGTGTCGCCGAGCGCGGCCTGGCGCCCGTGGCCCAGGTGCAGCGGGCCGGTGGGGTTGGCGGAGACGAACTCCACCATGATGGATCTGCCCTGCCCGTCCCCGGAGCGCCCATAGAGTTCACCCCGGCGGAGAATCTCCACGACGACCGAGAATACCCGCGAGGCCGAGAGGCGGAAGTTCAGGAAGCCCGGGCCGGCGACCTCCACCGAGGCGATCCCCGTGCCGTCCAGCTCGAGCCGCCCCGCGATCTCGTCCGCGATGGCGCGCGGAGGCCGCCGGAGCCGGGAGGCGAGGGTGAGCGCGACCGAGGAAGCGATGTCGCCGTGGTCCGGGTCGCGCGGCCGCTCCAGCCGGACTTCGTGTCCCGTCACTCCCATCCCGGCGAGCGCCTGCTCGAGGATGTCGCGCAGCGCCCCCCGGTTCATTGCTCCGAACCGGCCTGGGCCCGACTGCCCGCACCGCTCGCGGACCGGGAACCGCCCGAATCGGCTCCCGATGCTGAACCGGCCCGACCGGCGCCCGAGGACATCTTGCCCGAATCCGAGGACGACGTTTCCGCCGGCTTCGCTTCGCCCTTCTTCGGGGATTCGCCCGCACCGTCGCCGGCAGCCTTGGCGCCGGATGCCGCGGCAGGCTCTTTACCCCCGTCGGCCGCGGCCCTGTCGCGGTACTCCTGACTGCGGTGATCGGTGATGTAGAAGCCTTCGCCCTTGAAGATGAAGCCGGCCCCGCCGGAGATCCTGCGCCGGGCAGCCGAGCCGCAGTCGGGGCAGCTGGAGACCGGCTCGTCCGACATTCTCTGGAAGACCTCGAAGGCCTGTCCGCAGCCGCTACACTGGTAGTCGTAGGTAGGCATGGATGATGAATCGCGGGGTTGGTTCGACCCGCCAAGGTAATCGTGTTTGCGGAGGACGCCTACTGCCCTGCGTACCTGCCCCACTCGCGCGCGAGGACTTCGCTGATCTCGCCCAGGGTCGCGCGGGCGCGCACGGCGGCCACCATGGGCGGCACCAGGTTGGTGTCCGTGCGCGCAGCGTCCCGCACCTGGTCGAGGGCGCGGGCGGCTGTGCGGCCATCGCGGCGCGCGCGCAGCTCCTCCAGCCTGGCGCGCTGCCCGGCCTCGAGCGCCCGGTAGTCGGGGCCGCGGCGGGGCGGGTCCGCGCCCTCTTCGACGTGGCGGTTTACCCCGACCACGACCTTCTGGCCCGACTCGACCGCGAGCTGGGTGCGGTACGCCGACCGGTGGATGTGGTCGCGCATGTAGTCGAGGGACTGCGCGGCCCCGCCCGTGGCGGCGATGCGCTCCAGGTGAACGCGCGCCCGCGACTCGATCGTATCGGTAAGCGCTTCAACGAAATAGCTCCCCCCGAGAGGATCGACCGTGCGGGCCACCCCGCTCTCGCGCAACAGGATCTGTTGGGCGCGCAGGGCGATGCGGGCGGACTCCTCGGTGGGGAGTGCGAGCGCCTCGTCGTAGCCGTTGGTGTGCAGCGACTGCGTACCCCCCAGCACCGCCGCGAGCGCCTGCAGAGTGGTGCGGGTCACGTTGTTGAGGGGCTGCTGGGCGGTCAGCGTCGACCCACCCGTCTGGGTGTGGAAGCGCAGCCGCGCGCTCCGGTCGGAGGCCCCGAACTGCTCGCGCATCAGCCGCGCCCACAGCCGGCGGGCGGCGCGGAACTTGGCCACCTCCTCGAGCAGATCGCTGTGCGCGGCGAAAAAGAAGGAAAGGCGCGGCGCGAAGTCCTCGAGCGCGACTCCGGATTCCAGCGCGCGGCGCACGTACTCGAGCCCGTTGGCGAAGGTGAAGGCGACCTCCTGGGGGGCGGTCGAGCCGGCCTCGCGGATATGGTAGCCCGAGATCGACACCGGATTCCACCTGGGCAGCGCGCGCGAACAGAAGGCGATGACGTCCGACACCAGGCGGAGCGAGGGCTCAGCAGGATAGATGTAGGTGCCCCGGGCGATGTACTCCTTGAGGATGTCGTTTTGCACCGTCCCGGCCAGCTGCGCGCGCGGCACGCCCCGCTCGTCGGCCACCGCGACGTAGAGCGCGAGCAGGATGGCCGCGGTCGAGTTGATGGTCATGGAGGTGGAGACGTCCTCCAGCGGAATCCCCTCGAAGAGCAGGCGCATGTCCTCGATGGAATCGATCGCCACCCCGACCCGCCCGACCTCGCCGGCGGCCATGGGATGGTCCGAGTCGTAGCCCATCTGTGTGGGGAGGTCGAAGGCGACCGAGAGCCCGGTGGTGCCGCTCTCGAGCAGGTAGCGGTAGCGCCGGTTGGTCTCGGCCGCCGTGCCGAAGCCGGCGTACTGGCGCATGGTCCATGGACGCCCCCGGTACATGGTGCGGTGGATGCCGCGCGTGAAGGGAAACTCCCCCGGCTGGCCGGGATCGTCGCGGGGCGCGGGATCCGGCGCATCGGGGCCGTACAGCCGTTGAACAGGGATGCCGCTGTCCGTGGCCGAGCGCGGACCGTCGCTCATGGCGCCGCCTCGCTGCCTGAATCGCCCGGCGAGCGATTCCGGCCGTCCGCGGCGCCACTGTGGCCTCCGTCCTGCTCGAACTCGACCAGGACGTCGCCGCGCCTGACGGATTCCCCGGCTGCGACGTGGACGCGGCGAACCCGTCCCGCGGCGCGTGCGTGCAACTCGTTTTCCATCTTCATGGCTTCCACGATCAGCAGTCCCTGGCCCTCCGCGACCCTCTGACCTTCCTCGACGTCGACCCGCAGCACGAGCCCCGGCATGGGTGCGCGCACCGGTTCGAGGCGGGCGGCGGCGGACATCCCGTCGCTCCGCGCCCGGCGCATGCGCCAGCGCCGCTCATCCGCTACCTCGACCCGGAAGGTGCGGCCGCGGTGATGGATCTCCCAACTGGTTTCGCCGATCCGGACGCCGAATACGCGGTGGGCGCGGTCGCCCATCGACAGGGTGAGCGACCGGCCGCACCCTTCTGCGAGCAGCTGCGCCTCGTCGCCCGCACCCTCCAGCCGCACGGTGTCGCCGTTCACTTCCGCCCGCAGAACGCGTCCCTCGACGGCAACATGGAAGCGCACGGACTTCGTCGGATCCGCGCCCCCCGCCCCGCTCACGGCAGCACCGCCCACTTCGCGCCCGCTCTGCGCCAGGCCGAGAAAGCCGGACGCCCGTCCACATGCGCTCTCCGGGCCGGGTCCCGGCCGCGCTCCCTGTTCGCAAACAACGCCGCGGCCATCGCGACCACCGCCAGCTCGCCGGCATCGACGTCCCCGGCCGTGAGCTCGGGGTGGTCCTCGATGAAGCGGATGCTCAGGTCGCCCCGCCGGAGGGCGACATGCCGCATGACCCGCTGGTGAAAGGGCACACCGGTGGGTACTCCCACGATGGTCAGTTCCTCGAGCGCGCGCGCCATGCGCCGCACCGCCGAGTCGCGGTCGGGTCCCCAGGCGACCAGCTTGCCCAGCAGCGGGTCGTAGTGGCGGCCGATCTCGAACCCGGCGCGAATGCCGCCGTCCCAGCGCACCCCCGGCCCCGCCGGAACCTCGAGCACGTCTACCCGCCCGGTCGCGGGCAGGAAGCCCTGGAAGGGGTCCTCGCTCGTGATGCGGCACTCGATGGCGTGGCCGTCCAGGCGCACATCCTCCTGCGTGAAGGGGAGCGCCTCTCCCGCCGCCACCCGAAGCTGCCACTCGACCAGGTCGATGCCGGTCACCAGCTCGGTCACCGGATGCTCGACCTGCAGGCGGGTGTTCATCTCCAGGAAATGGAAGTCGCCGTCGAGGTAGAGGAACTCCACCGTGCCCGCGCCGACGTAGTCGACCGCGCGAGCGGCCCGCACCGCCGCCTCGCCCATGCGCGCCCTCAGCCCGGGCGTGCCCACCGGAGAGGGCGACTCCTCCACCAGCTTCTGGTGCCGCCGCTGGATGGAGCATTCACGCTCCCCCAGATGGACCAGGTTGCCGTGCTCGTCGCCCAGCACCTGCACCTCGATGTGCCGGGGCGCGTCCAGGTATCGCTCGAGGTAGACCGCCGGATCGCCGAAGGCCGCCTGCGCCTCGCGGCCCGCCGCCGCGAGCGCCCGCTCGAGCTCGTCCGGCCCCTCCAC
>VYDD01000150.1 GCA_009843625.1 Gammaproteobacteria bacterium
CATCGGTCTCCAGGACCGCTACCGCCTCGCGCACGCCCAGCCCGTACGCGTTCGCCTTCACCATCGGAATGACGGCGGCGGAGTCGCCGGCGGCTTCCCTGATGTGCGCCAGGTTTGCGCGCAACGCCGCGGCGTCGACCTCGACCCAGGCGCGCGCCCGCGGATCGTCGAGCCTCACCATGGGCGAAAGGTGCCCCCGCCGGAGCCCGGGAGCAACCCATTCGACACTCAAACGAACGCGGGCGTCTGGACTTCTCTGCGAAGGTCCGGAATACTACTCGCGGCGGCATCCCCTCCCCGAATGACACTGCCCGATATCGTGAAAGCAGGCGAACACAGCACCGCGCATCCATTCGAAGCGACAGCATCCGACGGCATCGCGCATCCCTCCGAAACCACGGCATCCGTCGGCATCGCCCCTTCGGAGGGCGTCCTCGACCGCGCGCTCGCCATCGTCGAGTTCCTGCGAGCGAACTGTCCCTGGGACCGGGAGCAGACCGCGGAGTCGCTCATCCCCTATCTCATCGAGGAAAGCCGGGAAGTAGTGGACGCGATTCGCTCCGGGAATGCCCGCGAACTGGTGGGGGAACTCGGCGATCTGCTGCTCAACGTGGCCTTCCAGATCGCGCTGGCCGAGGAGGCGGGCGCCTTCGACCGGGATTCGGTGGTGGATCGGCTGGAGACGAAGATGAAGCGGCGGCATCCCCACCTTTTCGGCGAGGGCGAGCGGGAGGACTGGGAGGCGCTGAAGGCAAGGGAGCTTTCCGACGACCAGAGCGTGCTCTCAGGGCTTCCCGGCGGGTTGGAGCCGCTCGTGCGCGCACATCGCATTCAGGAGAAGCTGAGCGGCGTCGGCTTCGACTGGGATGATGCCGAGGGAGCCCGCCTCAAGGTGGCCGAGGAACTCGAGGAAATTCGGGCAGCGCTCGACCGGGGAGATCCCCGGGAGGTGATGGACGAGGCCGGCGATCTCCTCTTCACGGCGGTCAACCTCGCGCGCCTCGCCGGCGTGCACGCGACCAACGCGCTTGCGCGCACCAACCGCAAGGTGGAAGCCCGCTTCCGGCGCGTGGAGGAACTCGCCCGCGACGGCGGCAGGCGGGTGGCGGAGATGTCGCTGGAAGAACTGGACGCGCTCTGGGACGCGGTGAAGGCGGAGGCACGGGACGCGGAGGAGACGCCGGGCGGCTGACGCGCGACAGGTGCCGCTCGCTCACGGGCGAGGCGGAACCGGCGGTCAGGGCGTCAGGCGATTCATCAGGCGCGGGAAGGGGATGAGCTCGCGGATGTGCGGGCGCCCGGTCATCCACGCCGTGAAGCGCTCGATCCCGAGACCGAACCCCGAGTGCGGGAAGGTGCCGTAGCGGCGCAGGTCCAGGTACCAGCCGTAGGCTTCCGCGGGCAGCTTCTCCTCGTCGATGCGCGCCGTCAGCCTGTCGAGGTCGTCCTCGCGCTGGCTCCCGCCGATGATCTCGCCGTAGCCCTCCGGGGCGATGAGGTCGTTGCATAGCACGGTGCGGGGGTCGTCCGGGTTCTCCTTCATGTAGAAGGCCTTCGCCCCCTTCGGATAGTTGTAGACGAAAACCGGGCGGTCGAAGTGCTCGGCGATGCGGGTCTCGTCGGCGCCGCCCAGGTCCGCGCCCCACCGGGTGTCGCTGCCGGCCGCGCGCACGATCTCCACGGCCTCCGTGTAGCTGACCCGCGGGAAGGGCGCCTGAATGCGCTCCAGGGCCGAGAGGTCGCGGCCGAGCACCTCCAGTTCGCCGCCGCACCGCTCCAGCGTCCGCCCGACCAGGTAGACCACCAACTCCTCCTGGAGGCGCATGTTGTCTTCGGAGTCCGCGAAGGCGACCTCGGGCTCGAGCATCCAGAACTCGGTCAGATGGCGCCGGGTCTTGGACTTCTCGGCGCGGAAGGTGGGGCCGAAGCAGTACACCTTGCGGAAGGCGGGGCACGCCGCCTCCACGTACAGCTGTCCGGTCTGCGCCAGGAAGGCGCGGTCGCCGAAGTAATCGGTCTCGAACAGGGTGCCAGCGGATTCGCCGATCGCGCCGGTGAGGATGGGGGTGTCGATGCGGACGAAGTCGCGCTCGTACAGGAAGTCGTGGATGCCCTTCTCCACCTCGGCGCGGATGCGCAGGCCGGCGCGCTGGGCCGACGAGCGCAGCCAGAGGTGCCGGTAGTCGAGGAGGAACTCGACGCCGTGCTCCTTGGGCTGGATGGGAAAGTCCACGGACGCGCCCAGCAGCCGGACGTCCTCCACCAGGAGCTCGTAGCCGCCCGGGGAGCGCGCATCCGCCTGGACCGACCCTGTCACGGCGACGCATGACTCTTGCGTGAGGGCGCAGCCGAGCTCCCAGGCCTCCGGGGTGAGCTGCTTGCGCAGCAGGACGCCCTGTACCAGGCCGGTGCCGTCGCGCACCACCACGAAGGCGACCCGGCCGTGGACGCGCACGTGCTCCACCCAGCCGCGTATCGTGACGCTCCGGCCGACGCTGGCGCCGAGCTCGCGTACGACGGTTTCGGGGGAAGCCATGGCGGTCTCCTGGGTGGGATCGGCTGGAGATGGACGGTCCCCGGGCGCGGACCGCCGGTAGCTAGTCTGCCACGGCGGGGGCGTCAAGTCCAACCACGTGCCGGCGCTACCCCACCGAACGAAGCTGCAGGCGGTCGCCGAACCGGCCGGTCAGCAGCTGACGCCGCATCGCGTTCCCGGGGGTGAGCAGGTCCGGGTCGCGGTCGACGGTCGTGCGCGCGTGTGCGCGGGCGGCGCGCATGAGGTCCTGGTCGAGCGTGAGGTCGGCGAAACGCAGAACGGGCTGCCCGTGCTGCTGGGAGCCGAAGAAGTCCCCTTCCCCGCGCATGGCCAGATCGGCCCGGGCGATCGCAAAGCCGTCGTGCGTGCTGCGGAAGACCCTCAGGCGCTCGGCGGCGGCCTCTTCCGCATCGGCGATGGCGACGCAGTAGCTGCGGTCGGCCCCGCGCCCGACCCGGCCGCGGAGCTGGTGCAGCTGCGAGAGGCCGAAGCGCTCGGCGTGCTCGATGAGCATGACGGTGGCGTTGGACACGTCGATGCCCACCTCCACGACCGAGGTGGCCACCAGCACGTCCAGGTCGCCGGCCAGGAAGGCGCGCATTACCGCATCCCTCTCCTCGCCGGGAAGCTGGCCGTGCAGGAGCCCGACGCGGAAATCCTGAAACTCCTCCGCGCGCAGGCGTTCCCATTCCTCGGTGGCCGAACGCAACTGCAGCTTGTCGGACTCCCCCACCAGTGGGTAAACGACGTAGACCTGGCGCCCGCACGCCAGCTCGTCCCGGACCAGCCGGTACGCCTCGGCGCGGCGGGACGGCCGCAGCCAGCGCGTTGCCACCGGTTTGCGCCCGGGAGGCAACTCGTCCAGCACGCTCAGGTCGAGGTCGCCGTAGAGGGCGAGCGCCAGCGAGCGCGGGATCGGCGTCGCCGACATGATCAGGGTGTCGGGGGCAGGGTCGCGCTGGCCCAGGACCATCCGCTGACGCACTCCGAAACGGTGCTGTTCGTCCACCACCACCAGTCCCAGGCGCGCGAACTCCACCGTCTCCTGGATGAGTGCATGGGTGCCGGTCACCACGAGGCCGCTGCCGTCGGCCAGGGCGGCGAGCACCCGGCCGCGCGCGCGGGCATCGGTGCGCCCGGTGAGCAGCAGGGTCTCGACCCCGAGCGGGCCGAGCAGGCGCTCGAGGCTGCGGGCGTGCTGTTCGGCGAGCAGTTCGGTGGGCGCCATGAGGGCGGCCTGGTGCCCGCCCTCCACCGCGAGCATCATGGCGAAGACGGCGACGATGGTCTTCCCCGCCCCCACATCCCCCTGCAGCAAGCGGTTCATCGGGCGGAACGTGGTCATGTCCGAGTAGATCTCGCTCATCACCCTATCATTAAAAAAAGTCAGGCGAAACCCGAGCGACTCGTGCAGAGGACGGATCAACCGGTTGGTGCGGCCGAAGCGGATGCCGTTGACGGCGGTGGTGCTCCGGTGGCGGGCGTGGGCGTGCATGAGCTGCAGGAAGTAGAGCTCGTCCCAGGCGAGACGCCTTCGGCCCCGCTCGGCCGCGTCGAGGCTCTTCGGGGCATGCAGGCTGGAGAGCGCTTCCGCCAGACCCGGCACGCCGATCTCGCGGCGCTCTCCGGGGGAGAGGTACTCCTCTTCCTCCACATGCCGCAGGAGCGTGGAGAGATTGCGCTCCAGCAACTGGCGCAGCACCCACTGCGGCACGGACTCGGACGCCGGATAGACCACGAAGATGGTGCCGCGGGCTCCGCCCTCCTCTCCCTCGGAGGCGCCGCGGGCACGCCCGGATTCGAGAACGGCGAACTCGCGGGGCTGGATTTGGCGGCCGTGAAAGAAGCGCACCGTTCCGGCGGCGAGCAGCAGGTCCCCCTTGCGGATCCTGCGATCGAGCCAGGGCTGTCCGGGCCAGGCGCAGGTGATGTGACCGGTCTCGTCCTCGATCACGGCCTGAAAGATGCGCAGGCCCTTGCGCGTGGGGATGACCCCGGAGCTGCGCACCCGCCCCACGACGACGGCGGCGTCCCCCACTTCGAGCCCGGCCACGGGCTGAACGGTCGAGGCGTCCTCATAGCGCCGGGGCACGTGATAGAGCAGGTCGCGCGCCTTGCGGATGCCCAGTCCCGCAAGGTTCTCCGCGCGCCGGGGACCGACGCCCTTGAGGTACTGCACGGGGGAGTCGAGCCTCGAGAAGCTCATGCCCGAGATCCGAAAACGCCCTCCAGAAACGCGTTCGCGTCGAAGGGCTCGAGGTCTCCTGGGCCTTCTCCCACTCCCACCAGCTTGACCGGCAACCCGAACTCCTGCCCGAGGGCGACGACGATGCCGCCGCGCGCGCTGGAATCCATCTTGGCGAGAAGAATCCCGCTCGGATTCACGGCGTCACGGAACACCCGCACCTGGGCGAGCGCGTTCTGACCCACGGTAGCGTCGAGCACGATCAGGGTCTCGTGCGGAGCGCCCGGCAGCTTGCGGGCGATGACCCGCCGCACCTTGGCAAGTTCGTCCATCAACCCGGTGCGGGTGTGGAGGCGTCCGGCGGTGTCGACGATCGCTACGTCAACGCCGCGCGCGCGGGCCGCGTCGATGGCGTCGAAGGCGACCGCGGCGGGATCTCCGCCGGGCTGTCCGGCCACGAAATCGGCGCCGGTGCGGTCCGCCCAGATGCGCAGCTGGGAGATCGCGCCCGCCCGGTAGGTGTCCGCCGCGGCGAGCAGGATCTTCCTGCCTCGGGCAGCGAGCACATGGGCCAGCTTGCCGGCGGAAGTGGTCTTCCCCACCCCGTTGACCCCGACCATGAGATAGACGGCGATCCCCTGCGCGGGCTCGCGGAGGCCGAAGGCAGCCTCCGTTGCCGGAGCCGCCGGAGCACCTCCGGCCGATGCGACGGGAAGCAGGATCTTCGCCACTTCGTCCCGCAGGGCGTTGCGAAGCGCCTCCGGGCCGCGGAGCCGTCCGCGCCGCTGGAGTGCTTCGACGCGATCCACGAGCCGCAGCGCGGCCTCCACGCCGAAGTCGGCGGCCAGCAGGCGGTCCTCAAGTTCCTCGAGCGTCTCGGTGCCCAGGCCACGCGCGGACGGCCGGAGGTCGGGGAGGGCGACGCCCGTGCCCCTCCGCCACAGCGACCCGCGCGTACCGCTCCCTTTGCCGGTCAATCGGCCCAGCGGCGTCACAAACGCTACCGGAGGCCCCGGCGGCGGCGGCCGATCCACTCGCCGCACAGCACCGCCAGGACGAGGATGAAGGGCAAGGGGTGCGTGCGCAGCGGACGGCCGACAGCCGCGCGGGCGCCTCCTTCGGCCGCGTCCCCGCCCACCGCGTCGACGACGGGCGGCAGCCGAAGGTCGCCGGTGTAGCGCTCCACGTCGAAACGGCCGCTCGCCTCCTCGCCGCCGGCCCCCGTGGACAGCACGAAATCATAGGCCCCCGGGTCCAGCGGCGCGGTGGTGAAGGCCTCTGTGGAATCCACCGCGACCGTGGACTCGAAGACCGTTTCGCCGGCGTGGATGAGGCGAAGGCCGAGTTCCTGCCCGGCCATTCCGGGCGCCTGCCAGCGAACGGGGCTCCCGCGCCCGATCACCGGCTCGGCGGGACCGGGTGGACCGGCGGCCGCAAGCCGCTCGCCGGCGAACAGCCAGTTCGCCACTCCAGCCCACAGGGACCGGTAGGCGCGGCGCGGCAATCCGTCGCGGGCGGCCCAGCGCCAGTAGCCCTCGGCCAGGCCGACGCCCACGCGCCTGCCCTGCTCGGCGATCAGGACGACGGCGGCCTCTCCGGTGCCGCGCCCGCCCAGATGCACCTGCAGGGCGACCGTTCCCGAGTGCGCCGTTGCGGGGTGGAGGGCGGTGAGGGGCGGCAGAGCCCCGAGATCCAGGTCGGCGAACTGCCCGGCCACCGGCGAGGCGGGGAGGTCCGCGGCCACGTACCACTCGCCCTCGACCTCGCCCGCCACCGCCACTCCGCCCAGCGACGCACCCGCCCGGTCGGCCGGGAACATGAGCAGACGCCGGGCGTTGCGGGAGGCGTCGCGCACCCAGCCCGGAGCGGTCGCGCCGACGCCGTGCAGCACCACGATGTCGGCGCCGGCAAGCATCGTGCCCAGCTCTCCCTCGGTTACCTCGTCCACGCTCTCGTCGCCGCGGGCGATCGGCAGATACCGCGACCCGGCGACGCGCAGGTAACCGCGCGCGGGCAGCCCGGTCACGTCCTCCAGCACGGGGAGCAGGTGACGGGGCTCCCAGTCCGGAAGCAGGGAGAGCAGGACCAGCCCGGCCTGCGGAGGCGCTACGCGCACATGGCGCACCCGGCGGTCGTCGTCGGCAAAGCCGTCGTCTTCCAGCACGACGGTGGCCGCGTAGCGCACCAGCCCCTCGGTCGTGGGGGCGGGGAGGTCCACGGGCGTGCGC
>VYDD01000238.1 GCA_009843625.1 Gammaproteobacteria bacterium
CTCCACCACCCCGGTCGCCAGATCGACCACCTGCACCGCCGTCCCGGCCGCCGATCCCACGAAAGCGATGCGGGTCCCGTCCGGCGACCAGGCAGGCATGGTGGCGGCAGCCCCCTCGGTCACCCGGCGGTCGCTCCCCGACCCCAGGTCGCGCACGTAGAGGTCGAGCGACCCGTCCCGGTCGGAGGCGAACGCCAGGCGGCCGCCATCGGGCGACCACGCGGGATCGGCCTCGATCCAGGGATCGTCGGTGAGGCGCGCCGCTTCCCCGCCGATGGTGTGCAGCCAGAGGTCGCCCAGCGCCGAAAACGCCACCTGCGTCCCGTCGGGCGAGACCGCCGGCGATACGATGCCGCGCACCTGGAACGGGCCGGGCGCCCGCAGATCGCGCGGCCGCCGTGCATAGTCGGCCCGGTCGAGAGCCACCGTCGCGGAAAACGCAACGTCACGGCGGCCGCTGCCGTCGCCCCGGCGCCACCGCACCAGCCCGTCCGCCGTATGGTACAGATCCCCGTCCGCCGTCCAGGATGCCCGGAACGGAAAGACATCCTCTTCCTCGCCGGTGAGGGTGCGCAGCTCGCCTCCGCTCGCCGCCACCGCGTACAGGCGCGACCGCCCTTCCCCTATCGAGTTGAACGAGAGCGTCCCGCCGTCCGTGCTCCACGAAGGCGCATTCAACTCGCCCCCGTCCCCTTCCGCGACCCTTCGCGGCCCTCCGTCCCCGGGCACGACCCCGGGTCCCCCGCTTCCGGTCAGCCAGATCCCGGACCGATCTCCATCCGCCGCGAAGGCGAGCTCCCCGCCATCCGGAGAAAACGCGGGCCCGTATTCGTTGCCGGGCCAGTCCGTCAGGCGCTCGAGTCCCCCGCCGTCCAGCTGCATCACCCACACGTCGTAGCTCCCGCCCCGGTCCGACGAAAACGCGAGGCGGCCGCCGTCCGGCGACCAGTGCGGCTCGCGGTGGTCGAACCGGCCGCGCGTGTGCTGGCGCAACTCCGTCCCGTCCGCGCCCACGCTCCAGATGTGGTAGTTGCCGTCCCAATACGCCTGGAAGGCGATGCGGCTTCCGTCCGGCGACCATGCCGGCTGGCGCGCATCCCCCACGGGATCGGTGAGGGCCGTTGCGGCTCCCCCTCCGGCGGGCATCACCCAGATGCGGCCCAACAGATCGAGCGCAAGCGTGCTCTCGTCCGGCGAGAGGGCGACGGCCACGTTGGTGCCCTCCGAAATCGTGACCTCGATCGTTCCCGCGGGTTCGCCCGCGGACGGGGTCTGCGCACCGGCCGGGACGGGAGCAGCCCCGGCGGCGCAACCGATCGCAACCACGACGGCAATGTATCTCGACACTTTATTCTCCTGGCTGAATCATCGCCGGTTTCAATGATACTCACGCATTCTCACGTTCGTCCATCGCCCGCACGCGGGCCGCGCGCAGTTCGGACAATGGAACCGCAGGACCTCCCCAGGCCAGGCGTCCCCGGAGTGTGACGATCATGGAGCGCCACCAACTCCAGGCGATGACCGCACTGGCCACCGGAAGCGCCAGTCCGCTCCACCAGCGGAAGCGGGAAACTCTGGCGATGCATACGCCGAACCCCCAGGCAATCATCGCGGCCGCGGCGAACAATGCAGCGGCTGCGGCGTCCACGGCGAGCAGCGCGACCGCCAGCACGACGGGCGCAATCCCCGTCCACAGCAGTCCGGCCGTCTGCACGAGGACGGCCGCGATACGGTAGTCCCTGAACGCGAAGAGGTTCTTCTCCGTCCCCCGGATCAGACTA
This sequence comes from Gammaproteobacteria bacterium, assembly GCA_009843625.1. Classification (GTDB taxonomy): domain Bacteria; phylum Gemmatimonadota; class Gemmatimonadetes; order Longimicrobiales; family Gaopeijiaceae; genus BD2-11. The sequence goes on from VYDD01000238.1 coordinate 1,782, forward strand.
CGAACGTCCGGATACCACTCGCACCGCACGCTGGATTCGGCCCGGACGAGGTCCGAGCGGTGGCCGGTCAGCTTCACCAGTCGGCCCAGTTGATAGTCCTCGTCGGGACGCAGGGCCACCTGCCTGTGTCCTCCGATGGCGCGGTAGGAGTCGGCCCGGAACAGGTTGTAGGCACCCACGCCGAAGGAGGCCGTGCTCCGGGGGTCGCGGACCTGCCACAGCCTCGCCGTGACGTGCGCGCCCCAGTGGAACACGATCATGCAGGCCTGCAGCATGGGGCTTCGCATCAGCAGCGCGGGCAGGACGGCGACATGGTCCAGCCTGCGCCTCAGGAGATGGCGCACTCCGCGCGTCACCGCCTCGCGGCCGAACACCACGTCCCCGTCGGTAAAGAGAAGCAGGTTCCCGCCGGCCGCCAGCGCCCCGCGCCAGCACGCGTGGTTCTTCCCGAACCATCCAGCGGGCAATTCCTCGACGTGGAGCACCCTGAGGCGGTCGTCTTGCGCGCTCAGCCGATCCGCGATCTCGCCGGTGCGGTCCTGCGAGCGGTCGTCGACGAAGATGACCTCGTAGTCCGGATAGTCGAGGGCGAGCAGCGACGTGAGCGCCTGTTCCGCGCGCGCTTCCTCGTTCCGGGCGGCCACCACCACCGACAGCCGGGGGAGAGGCGGATCGCCGTCGCGGGCGTCTCCGATCCGTTCGAGGCGGAAAACGTGCCGGTAGCTGTACAGGGTGACGAGCGTCATGGCCACCCAGACAGCCAGGGTGACGGCGGCGACGATCAAGATGGCGGTCAATGTCGCCCTGGGTTCTCGTCAATCAGGGCCATGGGGGGCGGATCCGCCGGCGCCGCGGGCGCGCGCGCCTTCTTCCAGCGCCAGCCGCAACTCACGTCCCAAGGGAGTGAGCCGATACCTCTGCCTGCCGCTCGTGGGCTTGTCCGGGATCGTCATCTCGATGAGGCCGGCGTCGAGTGCCGGTCGCAGGTAGTTGACCACCAGGTTGCTTCGGTTCCTGAGGCCGAGGCCCTGGAGAATCTGCACCCGGGATCGATCGCGATCCAGAACCCGTACCAGATCCCTGACCTGGACCGTGGTCATGCGCTCCCATACCGGCGTGGGATCCGTGTGTCGGTCAGGGCCTTTCGTCCCTGCATCCTGCGGGTTGAACAGGCTTGCCTGCATGGCGGCGAAGTCGTCGTCGTCGATGCCCGAGAGCTGGAGCCGGATGGCTGGCGGGCGCCTGAAGCTTGTGGTGACTTCGGTTCCTGAAGACTCGATCCGAGGCTCCAGGACCCCGTACTCCCGGCAGAGCGACTTCATGCGCCGGATGCCGGTGCCGATTCCGCCAACCAGGCCCATGCGGGCGAGCATGCTGTAGAGCAGCGGATTGCGGGGAACGCTCCTGGTTCCCAGATCGCCCTCGTTCATGCCCTCGGGCAGCCCTCCGGGGCTGGCGATGACCACGCGGTCCTTGAAGACACGTACCTGCACGTGGTTACGGGAACGGTAGTCACGGTGGGCGATCGCGTTCGCGAGCGCCTCGCGCAAGGCCTCTTCGGGGAGCTCGGGACGGCCCCTGGCGTCTTCACGCCAGATCGTGAACTGGACGTCGATTCTGCGCAGAACCCACGCCAGCACTTCGTCCGCGATGTCGGGCAGCGATCCGTGAAAGTCCTGCCGTTCGAGGCTTCCCGCCTCCTCGGTCCCCCGAAAGAGAGCACAGGATACGTAAGCGCTCTCGGTGAACTGGCGGATGTCCCGGGCGAGCAGCCACGCGCCGGCGTACGTCATCCGGTCTTCGTTGTCGACGAGGCCGAGGTTGCGCAGCGCCAGCATCGCGTGCATGGCTTCCGGAATCTTCGCCCGACCGATGAACCGCTCCCAGACGTCGGCCTTGAGATGAGCCTCCATCGAAAAGGCCTCACAGGGCTCCTTGTCGAAGTGAGCGCGTCCGACGGCGTAGTAGAGATCCTTGATCTCCGCATTCGTCAGTCGCCTGCTGCTGCTCCCCTCGCGCACGAAGGCGCGCCATCCGATGGAATAGGGCTTGTTCTTCTGGGGCGGGACGGTCACGCGCATCACTTCGCCCACGCTCTCGACCTCCACCACGATCGACGGGTCCCCCGACCGGGCAACGGTGAGCACCTTGACGCGCGTCCGGCGGTGGTTCCCTACGCCCACCACCTCCCCGGACTTGGACACCCCGAGCAGGACGATCCCACCGTCTCCGTTCGCGAACGCGCACAGCTCCCTGCCGAAGTCTCGCCCGAGCGAACGTTGGAACTCGACCTCGGGGCTCTCGCCGCCGGCGATCAAGTCGAGGAGCTCCTGCCGCGTCAACGGGAAGCCAGCTGTCCCGGGCACGCCCGCCGGGACATCACATCCTGTATGCTCACTTGTATCATGATGGCTCTAAGGGCTTGCGCGCGCGGACGGGGTTGTCAAGGGTCCGCGCCGCTTCCCCCAGCCGATGACCCGAGCACCGTGATGGTCGCGGTGCCGACGTAGTTCGCGCCCCCGCGGGTCGCTTGGGCCTTGATGTCTCCGGTTCCCGGCCCCACGGCCGTCACCAGGCCGGTGTCGTCCACCGTCACCGCCGTCGGGTTGGATGTCGACCAGAGATAGTCGGTGTCTTCGACCTCATGTCCGTTCGCGTCGAGCGCGACGGCGGTCAGGCGCAGCATGTCGCCGACCGCGAGGGTGTCGACCTCCGGGGTGACGCGCACCTCCGTCGCAAGCTGCGCGACGGTGACGCCCGCGGAATCGAGCAGCTCCGCGGCGGTCGCGAACACGTCCGTGCTGCCGGTGCGCACCGCGGTGACCAGCCCCATCGCATCGACCGTCACGACGGCGTCGTTTTGGGAAACCCAGCTGACGGCCATGGCCGGGCCGGGGTGGCCGTTGGCGTCGACACCGGTCGCAACCAGGCGGATGGTATCGCCGAGCGAGAAGAGCGTCGTTGCGGCCGGCACCACGTCCATCTCGACGATCACCTGCGAGACGGTGACCGCGGCGGCCCCACTGGCGGCGCCCGCCTGAGCGGTGATGCTCGCAGTGCCGTTTCCGGCCGCGGTGACCAGGCCGCTGGAATCGACCGTGGCGACGGCGTCGTCTCCCGAGGACCAGGCAACGGTTGCGTCTTCGACGGCATTGTCGTTCGCGTCGAACGGCGCGGCCGTGAGCTGCACGGAATCGCCGAGGGACAAGAATTCCACGGAAGCCGGTGAGACGTCGACGCGTGCCGTCCGCTGGGCGACGGTGACGGAGGCGGTACCGGCCGCGCTGCCGGAGGTGGCCGTGACGGTGGCGCTTCCGTTCGCAACCGCGGTGACCAGTCCACCGGCGCTCACGCTCGCGACCGAGTTGTCGCTGGTCGTCCAGCTGACGGGCGCCCCCGCCATCGCCTGGCTGTTCTGGTCGGCGACGGCCGCAGTCAACTGGAGCGTCTCGCCGAATGAGGAGAAGTCGAGGGCGGCCGGCGAGATGCTGACGGTTGTGGCGACGGGAGGCTCCGGAGGCTCGGTCGGCGCCGCCCCGTCATCGCCGACGCAGGCGACGATCAGAGCCAGCGCCAGGGTGGGTCATGCAACGGTGCGAGCGGGCGCGGCCCGCCACGGCTCAGGTCTCCTCATGGCCTTCTCTCCCGGTTACAGGACGGGCTCGGGGTCGTGGGTCGTGCCAACATGCATACCCCCGCAAGTCGGGCTTCGTGCGGCTCCGGTTCGCGCCGGGCTACATGGATGCTTCGTCAGGTCAGCGCTACCCCGAGTGTTCTGCCACATGCTCCCCGGCCAGCTCCAGCCCGATCAGCGTGAGCAGCGGGTCCACGTGGTCGAAGGCGGGCACGTGCTTCGCCACCAGCGGAGAGAAGCCGCCGGTGCCCACGACCATGGGATCGGCAGCGTCCCATTCCGCTCGCACCCGCTCGATCATCCCCGCGATCGCGTCCATGGTGGTGAAGAAGATGCCGGAGTGGATGCAGGATTCGGTGCGCTTGCCGATCACCCGCTTCGGGGGAATGAACTCCACGGGCGGGAGCTTGGCGGTCCGGGCCGCGAGCCACTCCTTGCCGGACATGAGGCCCGGCGCGATCACGCCTCCCTGGAAGCGGCCGTCGGCGGTGATGCAGTCGTAGGTGGTGGCGGTGCCCAGGTCGACGACGATGCAGTCGCGCCCGAAGAGCCGGGAAGCGGCCATGGTGTTGGCGACGCGGTCGGCGCCCACGGTGCGCGGCTCCTCCACGTCGAGGACGATGGGCAGGGGTGTGGACGCGTCGATAACCACCAGCTCCGCGGAACCAAGCCGGGCCGCGGCTTCCCGCAGGACATCGGAGGCGGAGGGGACCACCGAGCCCAGCACCACGCGGGTCAGGGCGCCGGGATCGTAGCCGTCCGAGCAGAGGAGCGCGCCGAGCAGCAGCACGTATTCGTCGGGGGTGCGCGGCACGTGGGTGCTCACCCGCCAGCGGCCCGCGACCCCTTCCTCGCCGGGGACGAAGAGCGCGAGCACGGTTTCGGTATTGCCCACATCCATTACCAGATGCATGTCGTGGTTCCTCGGGTGGATGCCTACGGATCCGGCAACAGCCTCACGCTGCCGGAACGAATCTCGCGCCTCGTGCCTCCGGATTCCTCGAAGAGGAGCGCGCCCGCGGAGCTGATCCCGCGGGCCGTTCCGGTCTCGCCGCTCCCCAGAACGACGCCGCGGCCCCTGAAGGCATCGCGCCAGGTGAGCTCCCGGTGCAGCGCTCCCTCCAGCCGGGCCGCTCCCGGGATCAGCAGCTCCCGCATCCGCGCGAGCAGCGCACCCGCCAGGGCGGGCCTCGACACGGAGGTTGCGCCCATCATGCACAGCGACCCGGCGCGGCCGCGGAGTTCCGGCGGGAAGTCCGCCGCGCGCTGCGAGGTATTGATGCCCGTTCCGATCGCCATGCCCCGGCCCCCGGCGCCGTCGTCCCATGATTCGCACAGGATGCCGCCGACCTTGCGGCCCGCCACGACAAGATCGTTCGGCCACTCGATCTCCGCCCGCAAGTCCGGGCAGACTTCCTCGATCGCGCGCGCGGCCGCGATTCCGACCAGGAGCGGGACGATGGGATGTCCGGATGAGCGCCTCGCGAGCACCATGGTCATCC
>VYDD01000411.1 GCA_009843625.1 Gammaproteobacteria bacterium
GCCGACGCCTCGGCCATCGCCCGCGCCCCCGGCCGCCGACCTCCACCCCTGCGCGCGGGGCATAGCGGTCCCAAGCCCGGAGGCGAATCCGGACCTCGTCTCCGACTGCAAGGTCCTGCTCGCCCTGAAGGCGACGCTCGCGGGCTCCGCGGAGCTCGACTGGAGCGCGGAGAAGCCGATCTCCTTCTGGGAGGGCATCGACGTGCCCCGTCGCCGCGTGGACATCCGGCCTCGCGTCGCCCAGATCGCCCTGGTGAGTCGGGGACTCACGGGGAGCATTCCGCCAGAGCTGACCGCACTGACCGGCCTGGAACAGCTGGTACTCGACGAGAACGAGCTCACGGGGAGCATCCCGCCCGAGCTCGGGCGCATGGGCACCCTGACGTCGCTCACGCTGAGCAGGAACCGCCTGACGGGGACGATCCCGCCAGAGCTCGGAGAGCTCTCGAACCTACAGGCCCTCCACCTCCAGGAGAACGAGCTGTCGGGGAGCATCCCGCCCGAGCTCGGCGGGCTCCTGCGACTGCAGTCCCTGCTCCTCCACGAGAACCGGCTCGTGGGCGCCGTCCCGGCGGAGCTCGGGGCGCTGACGAGTCTGCAGCTCATCACGCTCGATCGGAACCCGCTCACGCGTTGCCTGTGGCCTCCCGGAGCGAACGTCGCGGCCGCCGCGGTCGCCGCGCTCGACATCCCGGAGTGCACGGAGTCATCGGTCGCAGACACCGCTCCCGAGCTCACGTCCTCCCATCAAGTCTCCTCCGTCGGGGAGGTGGAGGCAGGCCGGCTGGCCGAGCTGCGTGCGGCCGTCGAGGATGTCGCCGCGTTCTACGCGATCGGGTACGGGATCGAGATCCCCGACTTCCGGCTCTACTTCGCTCCGGAGCGCGAGTCGGCCGGCGAGCTCTACGAGGAGGTGACCGGGCGACCGTCCATCTTCGATGACCCGCGCATCGCGGGCGTGGTGGTCACGACCGCGGAGGGATCACTCGCGATCATCAGGTACTTCGAGGTGGAGGAGGAGGTCGACGAGGCTCGTCTGGATCACGTCCTGTCCCACGAATACCACCACCTCGTCCAGAACGCAGCCGTCCCCCCGGAGATCGCCGGGCGCACGATTGTGCCGCGGTGGATCGTCGAGGGAGCGGCCGAGTACGGGTCCGGGTTCTTTGTCCGGGACAAGTACGGCACCGACACGCTCCAGCGGTGGGTGGGTGATTCTCTCGCGTACGAGGAGACCTTCAGAGAGATCGCGGCCGACTTCCGAAATGAGCACTACGGCGTCGCCGCGCTCGCCATCGAGTGGCTGGTGAGGCACTCCGGCAATCCACGGTCCTACCTCCAGTACTGGGACCTGCTCGGCAGCGGGGCCTCGTGGGATGACGCGTTCACGTCGGCGTTCGGGCTGGCCCGCGGTACCTTCTTCGATTCCTTCGAAGAGTACCGGGCCGGTCTGAGGTCGTCGGCGACGCGCATCCGCGGCGTCGTCGTCGACCCGGACGGGAGCGGGATCTCCGGTGCGGACGTCGCCGCCAAGCCGCGGACGCCGTACGACGCCGCGCTGACCACGTTCTCGGCATCAGACGGCACGTTCGAGATGCTCGTTCCCCCTGACACCTACTCTCTCTCCTTGGGGAGGAGGTTCCTCCGGAACGGGATGCTCTTCCTGGCCTTCGACCTGAAGTACGACGCAACACACGGCTACGCGACCGCGTGCGGCCCGGGAACGACCTACACCACCCGGGCGGGCGAGGTCGTGGAGGTCGTGATCCGGGTACTCCCCGACCTGCTCGGGAGAGCCGACGAGCCCCCGTGCAACGAGGGAGTCCCGGGATACCACGTGATAGAGAGCACCGTGACGGGGCCGACGGGCGAACCGGTCGCCGAGTTCGTTCCGAAGACCTACCACGGAGTCCAGGTCAAGGCCATCCCGTTCCCGTACCGGGTGACCGGACACCGCTTCGACGGGGTGGTGCAATCCCGCGGTATCTCGCGCGCGGCCGTCGAGGATGGGCGGTACCTGCTCGAGATCCTCTACCACTTCGGCTTCTACGGACACCAGCGTCGCGTCGTCGGCTGGTACGGGAACGGGGGATTCACCACCGACCGCGACGAGGCGACGGTGATCGAGGTCGCGGGAGCCGGCGTGGCCGGCATCGAGATACGGCTGCCCGCAGCACCGGAGGAACTGCCCGGGCTGTTCCGGTAGACGGCGAGGCAGCGTGAGGGCGGCCTCGGTGGTGGCGGGCGCCGGGCTGGGTTCCGGAGTCCGCCGGTGCGTCGCACCCGCACGGCTCGCGTCCAGCCCTCAGAAGGCTGCGGCGGAGAGCGAGTCGACGGCGGCTCACCGGGCGCGGGCCGTCTGCTGCGATTCTCGCCAACCGGCTTCGTACCGTGGTAGGATGCCGCCATGCTGGCGGACAAGATGAGCATTTCGCTCGACGCGGAGCTGGGCGATGCGGTTCGTCGGGCCGCGAGGCGCGACGACGCGGGCCTCTCTGCCTGGCTGGCTGACGCGGCCAGGGCGAAGCTGCGCGCGGAGGCGCTCAGGACCTTCCTCGACGCCTGGGAGCAGGAGCATGGCAGTCTCACGGCCGAGGAACTGCGGCGTGCGGAGGCCGAGCTGGAGCTCGTGATAGAGGCGCCCGCGCGGTGAGCGCGCTTGTGCTTGACGCTGGTGCGCTCCTCGCCGTCGATCGCGGCGAGCGGGCGATGATCGCCCGTCTGCGAGTCGCCGAGCGACACGCGATCGGGCTTCGCACGAGCGCCATCGTCGTCGCCCAGGTATGGCGCGATCCAGCGGGCCGGCAGGCGCTGCTGGCACGCCTGCTGCGCGCCGTGGACATCCGGCCCGTGGATGATCGGCTTGCACGCGACGCCGGGGTCCTGCTTGGGCGCGCGGGCGCCGCCGACCCGATCGACGCGACCGTGGTCCTCGTCGCCGAGACCGGCGACCGCATTCTCACCAGCGACCCGGGCGACCTTGGTCGCCTCGCCGAGGTCGCCCGCGCGCGCGTTTCTGTGATCCCCTGCTGACAGCCGCGAGGAGGCGGCCTCGACGATCGCCGGAGTGCGAGGCTTTGGCGCATTGACATTGTCGACGAGCTGATCGAGCCGGGCGTGCATCCCGGCTGGCGGTGGGGGTACGTAGGTCGCGCCGGCGATGGATGTGGCTCAGCCAGAACGGTCATCGCGAGTGCGGCCCTCGACCGGCCACGGGCGCGGCGGAGGACGGCGGTTGTCGCGCAGTTCGCCGCACCGGCAAGGTCGACGCGCTCCCCCTGCCGCCCGGGCAGGTTGCGCTCCGGGCGCGATGCCGCGATACTCAGACTAAGCCCGGCTTAGCTAAGGAGCATTCCGATACAGGTCAACATGCACGAGGCGAAGTCGCAACTCTCCCGGCTCGGCGAGTTGGCATGGACCGGGGAGGAGATCGTTATCGCGAAGGCGGGCAAGCCGTACCTGCTGCTTCAGCCCTACCGGGAGCGATCGCGTCGCGAGCTTGGATCGCTCGAGGGTCAGGTCTGGATCGCCGACGACTTCGATGACACGCCGCTCGAGGTCATCGAGGCATTTGAGGGCGCCAGCGGCGGCGCTGCCTAGTGCTCCGCTTGCTCCTCGACACCCAGGCGCTGGTATGGGCGCTCGGGAACCATCCGCGGCTCGGGCCGGTCGCCCGCGACGCCATCACCGATCCCGACAACGACGCGTACGTCAGCGCCGCCTCCGTCTGGGAGATCACGATCAAGCAGGCGCTCGGAAAGGTGCGCATCCCGCCGGACCTGACCGGGCGCGTTGAGCAGGATGGCTTCAAGGGTCTGCCCATCACCCTTCACCACGCGGAGCATGCGGGCGGTCTCACGCCCATCCATCGCGATCCGTTCGATCGGCTGCTCATCGTTCAGGCGCAGGTCGAGGGACTGACGATCGTGACGTCCGACGCCGTCATTCCCCGCTACGGCGTGCACACCATGTCGGCGGAGCGCTGACCCGTCGGCGGCTGGGCGGGCCACGGAGCCTCAGTCTCCGTGACTGGGGGTCAGGGGATCGCGGGTCCAGGGCTTCACCGATCTCAGGTCAGCACCACGCGGTACTCGGCGAGCAGCGTCCCGGCGGCTCACACTACTGCGCGGCGTTCAGGCACTGAGCGGTCCCCGACGACTCGAGAATCCGACGGTCCGCAGTGACGAGCTGGTGGCCAGCCATGGCGGTGGCAACGATGATCCGGTCCGCCGGATCGGGATGGAAGTTGAGCAGCGCGGTGGCGCGAGTCGCGATGTCGCCCGTCACCGGGATCTCGACGAGGCCTGCCTGAGTTGTTCACGCCGCCACCGGGGGGATTATCGCTCTGAGTGCCCAGAGGGGACGGAGGCCATCAGTCCCGTCGGTCGAGGACTAGGCAGGTGGCGATGCCGAACGGTCCCAGCAGGCAGCCGTTCGCGTAGCCGATCCACGGGTCGCGTCCTCGCTGCTGGGCGATCTTGCCGCATATCCACACACAGAGCCCGGCGAGAGCGGCGAAGAGCAGCCACACCCCCAGCGTCACAAGAACCAGCAGGACGTGGAGACCCGCTCCTATCCAGAAGGCGATGCGGGCTCCGTCCGACCGCTCGACGCCCGTCACGACGACGACCCTCCTGGTCGCCTGGGGCGGTCTCCATGCGCCGTAGAGATCTCGCCCTAGCTCGCAACGGGGGTCATCGGGTAGGCACCGGGCGCAGGCCTGCATGTGCTCCGTCCATGCTCTAGCGGGCGTACCGGACGTCATGGTGGGGGTGCCTCCCTGCGGCGGACGGGGATGTCCGCTCACCACAAGCAGGTACAGCCACGCTACCGCAGGGAGACATAGAGGCTCCCCGCCCTTGGTGGGCTGTACCGACGCCCGTGGTGAGCGGTCCTAACCGTAACACGGGGTAGGTTCCTAGCGTTGAACGGCAGACCTGAGCCGGAGGGTGAAGACTAGGTGAGAGGCTCTCACGGTCTCATGGCGCTAATCGCTGTAGCGCGTTAGCGCATCCGCATATACATTGGCGAAGCCTCTAGACGGGCTCCCCTAGGGCCGTTACTATGCGCGGTCCTGACGCGATGGAGGAGGGAATGGCCCCTGTGCTGAATGCGATGACCCCGAAGAAGCTTCTACAGGCTGTACTCCAGCGACCCAAACCCCGTAGCTAGCTCCTGGGACGAGGTGCGGGGACGCACTCAGGGGCGCGGCGACCATCTGGTATCGAGTGGTGGCCATGGTGGGATTCGAACCCACACGTCCATCAGGTGGACACCGGAGTCCAAGTCCGGCGCGTCTGCCAATTCCGCCACATGGCCTGCGTTGTCCCCGTCCTCGTCCCGTCGCTTTCCGAGAGAGCTGGCGGGTGGCTTCCTAGGGCGCCCGCCAGCTCTCTAACTCAGATCAGGCGCAGACGGCGATCATCAGCACGAAGGGTGACCGCTGTCAATATGTGTATGCGCGTTTTCCGTTTTTGCGTGTGGGTAAAAACGTGGATAGGGGTGATTCTCAGGCAGTCAGTTCCTGATACTGGAGCCGCTTCCCGACCAGTCCTCTGACGACCCGGCGCATCTGCTCCAGTGTGTCCAGCTCCCGGGCGTTGTGCCGCCCGGTGAATTCGTCCACGTACCGCTGGAGGTGCTTGCCGCTCATCTTGTGGTAGGTGCCGACGTAGCCGCGCTTGAGCATCGACCAGAACGACTCGATGCCGTTCGTGTGGGTGTCGGCGATGACGTAGGTGCCGACCGAGTGCTGCACGGCTCGGTGCCGGTACTCCCCGGCGAGGCCGAGGTAAGCGCCGTGACCGTCCGAGTAGACCTGGGAGCCCCGGCGGGCGTGCTCGCGGACGAACGCGCGTAGCGTGTCGCCCCTGGTGTCCGGGATGAACCGCGCCCGAACCTGCCCCGTCTCCCGGTCCTTCAGGCCCACCACGGCGAGCTTCTCGGCGATGCGACCCTTCACGTGGCGGCGCGTGTCCTCGTGCTTGTTCTTCTCCAGTCCGCCGACGTAGGTCTCGTCCACCTCGACCGGACCGACGAGCTGCTCGCCGTAGTCGTCCCACGCCTGCCTGAGCCGGTGCGCCAGGTGCCACGCCGCCTTCTGGCTGATGCCCAGGTCGCGGTGGAGCTTCATCGAGGACACGCCCTTGAGCGACGTAGTGAACAGGTAGATGCCGATGGCCCACACCCGGTAGCCCAGCTTGGAGTCGGCCATGGCCGTCCCCGTGCGGAGCGAGAATCGCCTCCGACAGTCCCGGCAGCGGTAGGGCATCGAGTGGTGCTTGGCCCCGCTCTGAACGTTCACGGAACCGCAGTGTGGGCAGGCGACGCCGTTCGGCCAGCGGGCCTGGGTCATCCAGCGCTCCGCCGCGGAGTCGTCCGGGAACATCCCGAACAGGTCCGTGAGGCTGATGCCGTCCCGGTCGCTCTTGCCCGCCACCCCGACCCTCCATCGCTACGATGGGATCGTTGCAGCGAGCGGGCAACTTGAGACATAGAGCGCTATGATGACCAGGAGGGTCGCCCCCGTTAACCGCTCCCACCGTCAGTGTGGCCGAGGTGGGAGGGGACCGCGACTCTCCCGGCCGGGTTGGATGGTAGCGTGACCATCGCCCCGCCGGACAACCGTGCTAAGGAGAATGAGGGTGACGCCCAGCGAAGTGTTCGTCGTCGTGGGTGACGGCGACTCCTATCTCGCGACGAGCGACCCGGCCTCGTGGGCGGACGACCTTGAGCTGGCTGCCCACTACCCGACGGCAAGGGAAGCCAAGGCCGCGATGGACGCGGCCGACCCGCAGTCGCTACGCCGGATGGAGATCCGGAAGGTCCAGTGGCCTAGGCCGCCCCTCGTGTTCTAGCTCCTCCATCACGATGCGGGTGGTGG
>VYDD01000157.1 GCA_009843625.1 Gammaproteobacteria bacterium
CGAGCATGATGACGATGATCCTCTGCCCTGCGTTGAGCGCGGGGCGTGCCGGATTCTGTATGAGCAGCACACGTTTCGTAAGATCCTGCCGGCTAGACAGCTGATCGACGACCAGCTCACGGAGCGGTCGAGGCGGCAGGGCAGGCCTTGAGCCCGACGGGTGGGGTTGATGCGCGAATACGGCGGCGCCGGCGGTAACGGACTGCGGACGCAGTTCCTTCTGGCGGCCGCCTGCCTGCTCGCCGGCCTGTTCTTCTACCTGATTCCGACGGGGCCCCAGCAGAATATCGCGTCCGGCCTTCGCCTGACCCTGCTGCGCCCGTTTGTGGACATACGCAGCGCACTGTCCGCGGCCCGGTCGATGAGCCGCGAAGCGGAGATGCTCCGCGCGCAGGTGGACTCCCTGCGCGCCTGGGTTGCCAACAATGCGCCGGCGATAGAGGAGAACCGGCGCCTTCGAGTCCTGATCGGACTGGCGCCGCTGGTGGAACGGTCGTATCGCGCCGTGAGCGTGCATCGCCCGGGGAACCTGGGTTCTCAAAGCACGGTCGTGCTCGACCTCGGCCATGAGCAGGGTGTCCATGGGTTGTCCCCGATCATTACGGCCGATGGGCTCGCCGGCAGGGTTCTCGAAGCCCACCCCTCGCTTTCGATCGGCATGGACTGGTCGCACCCGGACTTCCGGGCCTCCGTCATGTCGGAGGACGGTGAACTCTATGGCATTGTCGGCCCGGAACCGGCCACGTTCGGGGGAGCCGAGCGGCTCATTCTGACCGGCATCCCGTACTTCAACGTCCTGGAGGACGGCACGCTGATGGTTACCAGCGGCCGAGGCGGTGTCTATCCGCGCGGCGTGCCCGTGGGCCGGATCGGAGGGTTGGCCGAGGTCGAGGAAGGATGGCACCGGAGCTACTGGGTGTACCCGACGGTGCATCCGGCCTCCGTCACGCACGCGCTGGTCGGCATTGCCGACACGGCCGCACCGGGGGAGGAAGCGGACCTGTCGAGCCTGTTCCCGCGAGCGACGTCGCCGATCCCGGACTCCGCTCGACAAGCCGGGCCGGGTGGCGCGCCCGGTGCCGATGGCCGTGGTTGACCGTCCGCTCCCCGGCTCCCCGCGTCTGGGAATCGGGCCGGGCGTGGTCGTTGCAGTCACCCTGATTCTGGTCTTCTTCCACTTCGTTCTGAGGCTCGGCCTGGGGATGGGTGCCGCAGCTCCCGATCTCCTGACCGTCGCGCTCCTGTTCCACGTTCGCAGGGTCCGTTTCGGGACTGCGGCATGCATCGGCTTCGCCCTGGGCATGCTGGAAGACGCGTTCGCGCTGGTAGCTTTTGGCGCGAACACCGTGGCGATGACCGTAGTGGGCATTCTGGGCGTGCAGACCAGGGCATTCTTCGTACCCACCGCCTCGCTTTCCTTTCACCTCATATATTTTGTCACCGGCAAGTGGCTGCGTGACTTCATCCACTGGATCCTGCAGCAGGCCGCCGGCGTCACGAGCGGGTTCATCGAACCGATGATTCTCACTGCGGTTCCGGCCGCGCTCTATGCCGCTCTGGTGGGCGTGCTCGTCGTGAAGCTCATCGGTCCCTTCAGCGAGGGCGAGTCATGAATCAGTTCCAGGTTCCCGGTCCGGAGGCGTCGCAGCGCGCCCGCATCGCCGTCGTCGGCCTCATAGCGCTCTTCGCGGTCCTCACCGTCGCCTTCTTCCGCCTCCAGGTGCTCGAGGCCAACACATACGAGCTTCGCTCGGAGTCGAACCGGCTGCGGCCGTTTCCCATTGAAGCTCCCCGCGGCGCCGTCTTCGATCGTAGCGGGCGGGTCGTCGCGAGCAGCGTCCCGGGCTACTCGCTGCACGTGTTCCCTTCCTCTGCTTCCGGGGTCATGGAGACCACGCTCGAGCGCTTGCAATCGTATGTCGATCTGGACGATGCGAGGATCGAACTGCTGCTCGAACGCGCCCGCCGCGAACCCTATCAGCCGCTCCTGGTGGACGGCGACGCCGATTTCGATCTCGTCTCCACGCTCGAAGAGCACCGCGCGGAACTGCCGAACGTGGTGGTGCGGATGGATCCGAAGCGCCAGTACCAGGCTGCGCGCGCGGTCTCCCACCTCATGGGGTATGTAGGCGAAGTGACGGCGGAGGAATTGGAGCAGGAACTGTATTCGGAGTACTCGAGCGGGATGACGGTGGGCAAGGAGGGGGTAGAGCGGCAGTATGAAGCCCGCCTTCAGGGGAAGCGGGGCCTGCGCTATTCGGAGGTGGACGCGCTGGGCCGGGTCGTGAGCTCTCCGTTCGGGCAGGTCGTGCAGGCGCCCGAGCCCGGGGTGGACATGCAACTGAATCTCGACCTTGATCTGATGGAGTGGATCCATCACATCTTCCCCGACTCCATGCGCGGCGCGGTAGTGGCGCTGAATGTCGAAGACGGTGGCGTGCTCGCGCTGTATTCGGCCCCGACCTTCGATCCCAACAGCTTCGTGGGTGGGATCGAGCCCGACGAGTGGGCGTCCCTCAACAGCGACCCGGACCAGCCGCTCTTCAATCGCGCAGTCGTGGGACGCTACGCCCCCGGATCCACGTGGAAGCTCGCGGTCGCGGCCATCGGCCTGCAGCTCGGCCTGGTGGAGGCGCACGAACACATGTCGCGGGGGTGCACGGGAGCGATGTTCGTAGGCAACCGCCTGTTCCGCTGCTGGAACGAAGCCGGTCACGGGTCTCTCGATCTCGTGGAGGCGATCCAGCACTCGTGCAACGTGTACTTCTACCAGTTGGGCCTCAGGATCGGGCTCGAGCGTCTTCTGGCCAACGCGAACCAAATGGGCTTCGCGCGGCAGTGCGGCATCGACCTGCCCCGCGAATCGCCGGGGGTGTTTCCGAGCGATCTCGGCTTCTGGGAGGAGCGGTTCGGGTATCGCGCGCAGGAAACGGAGGTATTGTCGCTCGCGATCGGGCAGGGCCCCAACGACCAGACACCGCTTGGGATCGCCCAGTTCTACCTCGCCATGGCCCGGGGCGGGCAGGCTCCGGCGCCACGCATCCTGCAGGGGGAGGAGGCGGGCGAAACCTGGGACATCGGGATTTCACCGGAGCCCGGCGAGATTCTGATGGAAGGGCTCAGGCGGGTCTTCATGCCGGGCGGCACTGCGTACATGTCGTCGGTCGAGCACTGGGCACTCCTGGGCAAATCGGGCACCGCTCAGAACGCACAGGATCCGGACCGCAGCCACGCGTGGTTCGCGGCAATAGCGGGGCCCCGGGACGCACCGCCCGAGATCGTCGTGGCGGTGCTGGTGGAGCTCGGAGAAAGCGGATCCATCGTGGCCGCGCCGCTCGCCGCCAAGTCCGCGGACTACTTCCTGCGCAAGCGCTACGGCATCCCCACCGACACCATACAGACGCTTGGCGAACACCTCCTGACGGGCACGCCTGCTCCGTGGGCAATCTGGTGACTCCCTCCGACGCCGTGGAGCCTGCCCGATGAAGGCCCTGTTCTCGCGGTGGGCCCTCGACAGGGGCCTCATCCTCGCCCTGCTCGTGCTCTCCGCCTTCGGCGTGGCGATGATCTATTCGACCGGCCAGCTGAACGTGCCCAGCCCGGTCGTCGAAGGCGTGTGGATCCGGCAGCTGGTATGGTTCGCGTTCGGGCTGACGGCCTTCACCGTCATCAGCCGGATCTCGAGCAACTGGATCGAGTGGGCTTCGGTGCCCGCCTATGTGCTGGCGGTAGTGTTGCTGGCCGTCACACTGGTCGTTGGTACCGGCCGCGGCACCGCGGCCGGGGTGACCAGCTTCCTCCAGTTCGGCGGCTTTCAGTTCCAGCCGGCGGAAGTCGCCAAGATTGCGACCATCCTGGCGCTGGCGCGCCTGATGGCCTCACGGCTGGAAGCGCCCGGACATGGTTCCCGGCGATCGTGGCAGCTGACCGATGTCATCGGGCCGTGCGCGCTGGTGGGGCTCCCTCTTGTCCTGGTGCTGCTACAGCCGGATCTGGGCACCGCGATGGCCTTCGTGGGCATCCTGATGGCGGTGCTCTTCTGGTCGGGGATACCGCTGACCTATCTGTTCCTGCTGGTGAGCCCCGCCATCGCGCTGGTGGTCTCCTTCAACACCTGGCTGTTCTCGGCGTACATGGTGGCGCTGATCGGGATTCTTTATCTGCGCCGCTCCCGCCTCTACACCTTCGAGTACGTGGCGGTGCTCGTGTTCAATCTGGCCGTGGGCACGGTCGCGCGGCTCCTCTGGGACTCCCTGGCACCCTACCAGCAGAACCGGGTGCTGGTGTTTCTCGATCCTGGCCTCGACCCGCAGCAGGCGGGTTACCACCTCGTCCAGTCGAAGGTTGCCATTGGCAGCGGCGGATTGACCGGCAAGGGGTTTACGCTGGGCACCCAGAAGCGGTTCAACTTCCTGCCCGAGCAGCACACCGATTTCATCTTCGCGGTGATCGGGGAGGAGTTCGGTTTCATGGGCACGCTGCTGGTTCTTTCCGGCTTCGCCTATGTTCTGTTCCGGCTCATCCGCATGGCGACCGGAACCGCCAGTCACTTTGCAAGCTTCGTGCTCTTCGGTATCTTCGGCGCCTGGATTACCCACGTCTTCGTAAACACCGGAATGACCGTCGGGCTGGTGCCGGTGACCGGCATTCCCCTTCCGTTCATCAGCTACGGGGGCTCCTTTCTGCTGATGTGCTGGGTGGCCGCGGCGCTCGCCGTGCGCGTCGCCCGGCAGAACTGAACAAGCCATGGCCTGGTTCAACAAGCCCAAGAAGCCGTTGCGCGCCCAGGATCGCCGGGATGTTCCGAGCGACGTCTTCAGGAAGTGCCCGGGCTGCGGCGCCATCGTATACCGCGAAAAACTCACGCAGAATCACTCCGTGTGTCCGGAGTGCGGGTTCCACTTCAGATTCGCGGCCTCCGACTATCTGCGTCTGCTGATGGACGAAGGCTCCTTCAGCGAGGAGCACGCGGGTCTGGCCAGCGCCGACCCCTTGGGCTTCGTCGACTCGAAGCCCTACACCGCGCGGGTGCAGGTGGCCGAGCAGCGTGCCGGACGGCCGGAAGCCATGGTCGTGGGTTCGGGCAAGCTGGACGGCATCCCGGTGTCGCTGGCGGTGATGGACTTTTCCTTCATCGGAGGATCGATGGGATCGGTGGTGGGGGAGAAGCTGGCCCGAATCATCGACAGGTCGCTGCGTGAGAGTGTCCCGCTTGTCGTCGTGAGCGCCTCCGGCGGAGCCCGCATGCAGGAGGGCATCCTGTCGCTGATGCAGATGGCGAAGACGGCAACATTGCTGGCGAGGCTGCACGAGGCGGGCCTGCCCCACATATCCATCCTCACCAACCCGACAGCGGGCGGGGTCACCGCGTCCTACGCCATGCTGGGCGACGTCAACCTCGCGGAACCCGACGCCTTCATCGGGTTTGCCGGGCCCCGCGTGATCGAGGAGACGATCCGGCAGGAGCTGCCGGACGGGTTTCAGCGATCCGAGTTCCTTCTCGAGCACGGCATGCTCGACTGCGTCGTGCCGCGCAGCGAATTGAAGGCCACCGTGGCACTTCTGCTGCGGCACATGTGGGCGGGGTGGAAGCCCCAGGGCTGAAGCTCTCCGGCGCTGCTCCACAAGCGCTGGAGAACACGGCGCCCGAGCCCGGGGCGCCCGCGATGCACGAACTGTTTCCGCGGCTGGGACACGGCGTCCAGTGGGGTCTTGATCGGACCCGGTCCCTGCTCGCGACCCTGGGGCAGCCACAGCTCGCCTGGCCGTCGATCCACATCGGCGGGACCAACGGGAAGGGGTCGGTGGCGGCGATGTGCGCCGGGGTGCTGAGGGAGGCCGGCCTGCGCACCGGGCTCTACACGTCGCCCCACCTGTGCGATTTCCGTGAGCGCATCCAGGTCGACGGCCGTCCGGTCGAACACGAGACCATGATGCGGGTGGCGGCCGACCTGCATGGCGCCGTGGACCGGATCGGGCCCACCTTCTTCGAAGCGACCACCGCCCTGGCGTTCGGGGTCTTCGCCGACCGGGAAATCGACATCGCGGTGGTGGAGGTCGGGCTGGGCGGCCGTCTCGACGCGACCAACGTGATCGTCCCGTTGGTCACCTGCATCACCAACGTCTCGCTCGACCACGCGGACTACCTGGGCCCGACGGTGGAGGACATTGCCCGCGAGAAGGCCGGGATCATCAAGCCGGGCATTCCCGTCCACACGAGCGAGACGGGCGGGCCCGTGCTGCGAATCCTGAGGGATCGGGCAACACGGGCCGAGGCTCCCTTTTTCGTGCTCGATCCACTCAGCGACCTGCGGGACCTGGAGCTCTCGAGGGCGCGCACAAGCTTTCGCATGTCCTCCGACGCCTGGGGTGACCTCGAACTCTCGGTGCCGTTGGCGGGAAGCCACCAGGCGACGAACGCGGCGCTGGCGGCGAGGGCGCTCGAATCGCTTCCGGAGAAACTCCGGCCCGCTCGACGCGCCGTCGTGCGGGGCCTGGCGGGGGTGAGTTGGCCGGGCCGGGTACAACTGGTGCGGCAGAGCGGCGTAACCTGGGTCTTCGACGTGGCGCACAACGTCGCCGGAATGGAGACGCTCGCCACCGCCCTGCGGTCACTCGGTCTTGCGCGGCCGATCGTGGTGCTCGCGGGCATCCTGGGGGACAAGGACTGGGGAGGCATGCTTCCGGGTCTCCTCGCGACCGCCGACGCAGCGGTCCTGACCCAGCCCCCGTCCGCGCCGGGCGAACGGAGGTGGAACCCCGGACAGGTGGCGGCCGCGCTCGCACCACGGTTCACGCT
>VYDD01000028.1 GCA_009843625.1 Gammaproteobacteria bacterium
CGAAGGAGATGAGCGCCGGCGAAGCGGGCACGCGCCGCACCAGGTTCTGGAGCTCGATCAGCTCTCCCGCGGCAACGACGGGCGAGATGAGGCCGTCGTCGGCGCCGGTGGTCCTCATGGCGATCTCTTCCTCCTCCCGCTGATCGGGATAGCCGATCCGCAGCTCAAGCATGAAGCGGTCAAGCTGCGCTTCCGGAAGAGGATACGTGCCCTCCTGCTCGATGGGATTCTGTGTCGCCAGCACGAAGAACGGAGGAGCGAGGGGCATGGTTTCGCCCGATGCCGTGACCGCCCTTTCCTGCATGGCCTGCAGGAGCGCCGCCTGGGTCTTCGGCGGTGCCCGGTTGATCTCGTCCGCGAGCACCACGTTGGCGAAAATGGGTCCGCGCACGAAGCGGAACACCCGCCGCCCGGAAGTCCGGTCCTCCTCGATCACCTCGGTCCCGGTGATGTCCGTGGGCATCAGGTCGGGCGTGAACTGGACGCGGCCGAACTCCAGGTCGAGGGCGTCGGCAAGGGTCGAGACCAGCAGCGTCTTCGCGAGTCCCGGCACGCCCACCAGGAGAACGTGTCCGTTGGCAAGCAGGGCCGTAAGAAGCCCGCCCACGATCGCCTCCTGACCCACGATGCGCTTCGCGACTTCGTTCCGCAGCGCCTGCGTGACCGTACCGACCCGATCGAGCAGCAGCAGATCCCGATCGTCCACCATCGTGTTCTCGAGCGTTCTCATGTGAGGCTGCAGCTCCGGGTTCGAATCGAGGAACGGGCGGCGGATGCCCCTCGCATCCGCGGGGATCGCAGATTCCGCAAGCCTAGCGAGAATAAACCGATTATCGGGACAGGATCCCGGCTCGCGCCGAGCGATGCCGAAGGTACGGGCACCGGCCCCCCTTGCGCCAGCCGCCGCTGTGGAAAAAGGGGTGCCCGCGCGTGCTTCCCGGACCAGCGAAAACGGGGCGTTCCGGAGGTTGCGCCGGATGCGCCAACCTTCTAGCTTCTGTCGGCTGTTTCCGGGGCAGGATCGCACCGGTGGGAGGTTGATCAGGTGGGCGACGAAATGCCCCCGCGAACTCCGGCAGGAGATCCGTGGAATCCTCGGGCAGATGCAGCCCGCGTTGCGGGCCAGGGACTGACCTTGGCGCTCGCGACCGGGCTGTTCCTGTGGGTGGGCTGGTGGCTGGACAACCGGCTGGGGACGGTCCCGGTGTTCACCGTCCTGGGCGCCTTCGTCGGAGCGGCCGCGGGCTTGTACAGCCTTTACTACCACGTCGTCCTGGAACCACGCCGGCAGAGAGAACGGGAAGAACACGAGCGATGACGCTCAAGTACGCGGGGGCGGCCCTCGCCATCCTGGCCGCCGCAAACGGCGTGATGTTCCCCTGGCTCGACGGCGCCGGCAGGGCCGGTCTCCTGGTCGCGGCCGCCATCACGTTTCCGGTTCAGGTGGCGGCCTTTGCCCTGCTCTGCAAGCACGCGGTACGGCCCGCCGAAGGGCTGGTCGTCTGGATCGGCGCCGCGGTCGTTCGCATGGCGATCGTAATCGCCGTGGGGCTGGCGGTAACGCTTTTGCCGGCTCTTTCCCCCGTCACCACCCTGCTGGGGTGCGCGGCATTCTTCTTCGTGCTTCTGATGCTCGAACCCGTCTTCCTCGCCGCCCGCATGCGGTCCGCGGCGGAAGCGGCCTGATGGGGAAGACCGCATGATCGCGGCAGCGCTGCTACAGGAAGGGCACGGTGCGCCCGCCCACGGCGCGGAGGGCGAAGGGCCGGATCTCGGTGGGACCCTGATGCACCACATCGTGGATGCCCACGAGATCGAGGGTCCGCTCGGCGCGGTGTGGCATCTGCCGGAGTGGGAGCCCTTCCACCTTGGGCCCCTCGCGGTGAACCTGTCGCCCACCAAGCACGTCGTGTTCCTCTTGCTGGCGGCGGTGATCTGCGGGTTGGTGTTCATGCTGGTGGGGCGCACCGCGAGACGGCGCAAGGTGCACGAGGCCCCGTCGGGGTTCGCCAACGCGATCGAAGCGCTGGTGCTCTACTTCCGGGACGAGGTGGTGCGCAAGAACATCGGCGAGGGTGCCGACAAGTACACGTCCTACATTCTGACGCTCTTTTTCTTCATCCTCACCATGAACCTCCTGGGGCTGGTGCCCTGGGGGGCTTCGGCGACCGGAAACATCTCCGTTACCGCGGTGCTGGCGATCGCCACGTTCCTTGTGGTCGAGGTGTCCGGATTCCGTGCCCTCGGTCCCGCCGGCTATGCGCGCACCATCTTCTTCGTCCCCGCCGGCATCCCCGGGTGGATGAAGCCGGTCATGCTGCTGGTCATGATCCCGGTCGAGGTGGTGAGCAAGCTGACCAAGCCCTTCGCCCTCGCGGTCCGCCTTTTCGCCAACATGACGGCGGGACACACGCTCATTTTCTCTCTCCTGGGCCTCATCTTCATCTTCGCGCAGCTCACCTTCGCGAGATGGGCGGTCGCCGGTGCTTCCGTCACGGCCACCACGCTGATGATGGTCCTCGAGTTGTTCGTGGCCTTCCTGCAGGCCTACATCTTCGCCATGCTGTCGGCCGTCTTCATCGGCCTGATCCGCCACGCCCACTGACGGGCGGGCGTTCTCCGCTTCACGACGAACCAATTCGAAACCTCCACCACGGACGAGAAGACTGACCATGCTGCACGCGACACTGACTGCGGTCCAGGAGGCCGCCATGGACATGGAGACGGCCAGGAACTACCTGAGCCTCCTGGGCGCCGGCATCGGGTTCGGGTTTTCGGTGCTCGGCGCGGGCATCGGCATCGGGCTCATCGGCAAGGGCGCGGCCGAAGGGATCGCGCGCCAGCCGGAGGCCGCGGGCCGGATCTTCAACGTCGGCATCATCCTGGCGGCGATGATCGAAGGCGCCGCGCTCTTCGGCCTGGTGCTCGCATTCCTGTACAAGACCCTTTAGGCCGGCATCCCCGGCGACGAGGCGGCCGACCTGTGCCGGATCCCGCATCCGGCCCGGTTCCGGAGCCCGTCGGGAGCACCTTTGGTGGCACGACTATGAGAGCATTACCGGTGGCTGCCGTGGCGGCAGCAATCAGCGCCTTTCCTGCATCGCTCCTGGCTCAGGAAGGTCCGGGGCTTTTCGACATCAACACCGGTCTGAGCCTGTGGGCGCTGATCGTCTTCCTGATCCTGCTTCTGCTCCTCGCCAAATTCGCCTGGGGTCCGATCCTGAATGCGCTCGAGACCCGGGAGCAGAACATCCAGGGCTCCATCGACGACGCAACACGGCTGCGCAAGGAAGCGTCCGACGCGCTCGACGAGCACAGGCTGCAATTGCGTGAGGCGCGCCACGAGGCGCAGCACATCATCGCCGAGGCGAAGGAGGCTGCGGCGGGCCTCGGGAGAGAAATGGAAGCGAAGGCGCGGCAGGAGAGCGCGGCCATCGTCCAGCGCGCCCGCCGCGAGATCGAAGTGGAGCGGGACGCCGTGCTGGAGGCGATCCGCAAGGAGACCGTAGGCCTCGCGCTCGCGGCCGCGTCCAGGCTGGTCAGGCAGCGCCTGGATGCGCGGGAAGACCGGGAGCTGGTGAACGACTATCTGTCGTCGCTCTCCGACACGGCCGAGGGACGCGACGCGTGAGGGAAGAAACGGTCGCCAGGAACTACGCGGAGACCCTCTTCGCGCTGGCGGAGCGTCACGAGGGGGTCGAGGCGTACCAGGACGCGCTGGCCGCCCTGGTCGGAACCCTCAACGAGAGCCCCGGGTTGCGGACCTTCCTGGCCACGCCGCGCATCGCTGCCGCGGACAAGAAGGCGGTCTTGCGCTCCGCGCTCGAGGGTCGCGTCCCGGGACGCTTTCTCAGCTTCGTGCTGGTCACGGTCGACAAGCGCAGGCAGGCGCTGCTCGAGCAGATCGCGCTCAGCTACAACGAGTTGCTGGACGAACACCACAAGCGGGTTCACGTCGAGGTGACCGTGGCGCGCGCGCTCGACGGCGCGGCGCAGAGGAGCGTCGCCGGCCGGCTCTCGCAGCTGCTGGGCCGGACCGCGATTCCCCACTTCCGCGTCCACCCGGAAATCCTCGGCGGAGTGGTGGTGAGGGCGGGCGACACCGTATACGACGGTTCCCTGAGACGTCGCCTGGAGGGGATGCGGCACTCGCTGCTGGCGGCATCCCTGGGCGGCACTGCGACAACCAACGGCGGAGGCTGACGCCTTCGAGGCACCACAGGACAGGGTATGGCTCACACTGATTCCCAACTTCGGGCCAGCGAGATCAAGGACGTTCTGCTTTCCGAGATCGAGCGCTACGAGGACCAGCTGCATGCCGAGGAGGTCGGCGAGGTTCTGGAGGTCAAGGACGGCATCGCGCGCATCTACGGGCTCACCAACGCCATGGCCAGCGAGATGCTCGACGTCACCTCCAGCGAAACCGGGGAGACCGTCACCGGGCTGGCGCTCAACCTCGAGGAAGACAACATCGGCGCCGTGATCATGGGCGACTGGACACAGCTCCACGAGGGTGACGAGGTTCGCCGCACCGGACGCGTGCTGGACGTCCAGGTGGGGTCGGGATACATCGGCCGGATCGTCGACGCGCTCGGGAACCCGCTGGACGGCAAGGGCCCCGTCGCCCCCATCGAGGGCAGCCGCCAGATCGACGTGGTGGCGCCGGGCATCGTGCTGCGGCAGCCGGTCAAGGAGCCGCTCCAGACCGGTCTCAAGGCCATCGACTCGATGATCCCGATCGGGCGCGGCCAGCGCGAACTGATCATCGGCGACCGCGGCACGGGCAAGACCGCCATCGCCGTGGACACGATCATCAACCAGGCCGACACCAACGTCATCTGCATCTACTGCGCGGTGGGGCAGCGGGCCGGAAAGGTTGCCGCGGTGGTCGAGACCTTCCGCGAGCACGGGGCGATGGACTACACCATCGTGGTCGCGGCCAACGCTTCCGATCCCGCGCCCATGCAGTACATCGCGCCCTACGCCGCGTGCGCGCTGGCGGAGCATTTCATGTGGCAGGGAATGGCCACCCTGGTCATCTACGACGACCTCTCCAAGCAGGCTCAGGCGTATCGCCAGCTCTCGCTGGTGCTGCGGCGCCCGCCCGGCCGAGAGGCATACCCCGGGGACGTGTTCTACCTCCACTCGCGGCTGCTCGAGCGGGCCGCCAAGCTCGCCGACGAGCAGGGCGGGGGATCGCTCACGGCGCTGCCCATCATCGAGACCCAGGGCGGGGACGTCTCGGCGTACATTCCCACCAACGTGATCTCGATCACCGACGGCCAGATCTTTCTCGAGCCCGACCTGTTCTACTCGGGGGTGCGTCCCGCCGTGAACGTGGGCATTTCGGTGTCGCGCGTGGGCGGAAACGCGCAGATCAAGGCCATGAAGAAGGTGGCGGGGCGCCTGCGGCTGGACCTGGCGCAGTACCGGGAGCTGGAGGCCTTCGCCCAGTTCGGCTCTGATCTGGACGCGGCCACGCAAAAGCAGCTGGCCCTCGGAGAGCGCACGGTGGAAGTGCTCAAGCAGCCGCAGTACCAGCCGATGCCGGTCGAGAACCAGATCGCCACCATCTACGCCGTCACCAACGGCTATCTCGATGCGATCCCCGTGCCGGAGGTGCGCAAGTGGGAGCGCGGCTTCCACGAATTCCTCGCGACCTCCGGGAAGGACGTGCTGAGCGGGCTGCGTTCCGAGGGGATGCTCACCGAGGAGATCGAGACCCGCCTGGTGGACGCGATCCAGGCCTGGTCCGGGATGTACCTGGCCGACTCCGACGCCGCCGGCAACGGAGCGGCGAGCTGACATGGCGGGAGCCCGCGACGTCAAGCGCAGGATTCGCTCGGTCGAGAATACGCGCCAGATCACGCGGACCATGGAACTGGTCGCCACCTCCAAGCTCAAGCGAGCCACCGACCGGGTGAGGGCAGCGCGGCCCTACAGCGAGGCCCTGAGCGCCATCGTCTCCAGCCTGCAAGCACCGGAATACGCGGAGGCGCTGCCGGTGCTGCGGCAGCCGGAGCAGGTGCGGCGCGCCGCCATCCTGTTGATGACCGCCAACCGGGGGCTGGCGGGAGCCTTCAACGCCAACCTGATTCGCGAGGGGCGTCAGTTGCTCGACAGGCTGCGGAGCGACGGGGTGGAGGTCGATCTGCATCTGGCCGGGCGCAAGGGGCTCGCCTACTTCCGTTTCCGCGGCGAGGCCATCGCTTCGAGCCGGACCGACATCAGCGACGACCCGACCGTCGGCGACGCCGAGGGGCTGTCCGGGTCGCTGCGGGAGGCCTTCGAGGCAGGTGAGATCGACGCCGTGTACTTGATCTCGTCGGAGTTTCGCTCCGCCATGTCGACGCCTCCACGGACGCTCCGGCTGCTGCCTCTGCAGCCGTCTGAAGGAGCCCTTTCGGCCGAGGCGTTCATCCTGTCGCCCTCGGCGGTCGGGGTGTTGCGCGATCTCATTCCCCTGTACCTGCGCAACATGGTCTACCGGGCGCTGGTGGAGAACGCGGCCGCGGAGCAGGGCGCGCGCCGCACGGCCATGAAGAACGCAACCGACAACGCGGGAGAGATGATCGAACACCTCACCCGCACATACAACCGGGCCCGCCAGGCGCAGATCACGCAGGAGATCGCGGAGATCGTGGGCGGCGCGGAAGGCGTCGGCTAACCCTCACGATACGTCAGGCTTTTCCGCCCCGTCGGGCGAGCCGGAGTCCATATCCAGAAAACCGATAAGACGACCCAGATCATGTCCCAGACAGACATCGGCCGAGTGGTGCAGGTGATCGGTCCCGTGC
>VYDD01000066.1 GCA_009843625.1 Gammaproteobacteria bacterium
GGATGGTGGGCATCATCGCCCGCAACGGGGGCACGCTCGGCATCGTGGAGGCCGTGTCGCCGGTCGCCACCACTCCGCGGCGGGGGAAGCTCGCCACCTGGCTCGCGGGGCTGACCATATTCTTCGACGACTACGCCAACACCCTCATCGTGGGCACCACCATGCGGCCCATCACCGACCGGCTGCGCATCTCCCGCGAGAAGCTGGCGTACCTGGTCGACTCCACGGCGGCGCCGGTGGCGGCCATCGTCCCCATCTCGACATGGGTCGGCTACGAGATATCGCTCATCGACCAGGGGCTGCAGCTCGCGGCGGAGCAGCACGCGTCCACGAACCCGGAGCTCGCTGCGTCGCTCACGTCGTCGAGCGCCTTCGCCGTGTTCCTCAGCACCATCCCGTACCTCTTCTATCCCCTGCTGGCGCTGGTCTTTGTGGCGCTGGTGAGCTACACCAACCGGGACCTGGGCGAGATGGCGACGGCGGAGCGGCGCGCCGCCACAGGGGGGGGATTGACCCGGCCCGGATCGACCCCGGTCACCGACACGACGGACACGCTGCTGCAACCGGTCGAGGGCGCCCCGCGGCGGTGGTGGAACGCCGCCCTTCCCGTGCTCACCGTTGTCCTCACCGTGCTGATCGGCTTGTACGTGTCCGGAAGCGCGGCGACAGGTCCGGGAGCGCCGCTGATGGACATCCTGGGGCAGGCGGATCCCTACGCCACCCTGCTGTGGGGTTCGCTGGCCGGGTGCCTGATGGCGATGGCCCTGTCGCTGGGACAGCGCATCCTCACCCTCCAGGAGACCCTGTCGTCCCTGGTCGCGGGCATGAAGGCGATGATGACCGCGATGCTGGTCCTCGTCTTCGCCTGGTCGCTGGGGGCGATCACGGGGGAGATCGGGACCGCGGATTTTCTGGCCCGGATCCTGGGGGATGCCATTCCCTTCGAACTCATCCCCGTGCTGGTGTTCACCACCGCAGCGGCCATGGCGTTCGCAACCGGCACCTCGTTTGCGACCATGGCCATCCTGATCCCCCTCGTGATCCCGCTGACCATCACCCTTGGGGGAAGCGTCGGCTTCGACGGAGGCAGCGCGGAGGTCATCCTGCTCGGGGCGACCGGATCGGTGCTCGCGGGCGCCATCTTCGGAGACCACTGCTCGCCCATCTCCGACACGACCGTGCTCTCCTCCACGGCGTCCGGCTGCGATCACATCGATCACGTGCGCACGCAGCTGCCCTACGCCCTGCTGGTTGGGGTGGTGGGCATGGCGTTCGGCAACATCGGCACCGCGTACGGCCTGCCGCCGTGGCTGGCGCTGTTGCTCGGCGTGGCCGTGCTGTGGGCCGTCCTGCGCTTCCGGGGAACGTCGGTCGAAGCGGGGACGGCGGGCTAAACCAACCCGTTCCGTCGGCGCGCGCGCTCCGCCGCTAACGACGCGCCCTGAAGAACGACCGCAGCAGCTCCCCGGAGGGCTCCGCCAGCACGCCTGCCGTCAGCTCGACCCAGTGGTTGAGACGCGGATCCTGGACCAGGTTGTCCAGGCTGCCCGCCATCCCCGCCTTGGGGTCGGAGGCCCCGAAGACCAGGCGCGTGACGCGCGCGAGGACGATGGCGCCGGCGCACTGCGCGCAGGGCTCGAGGGTCACGAAGAGCGTGGCGCCCGGCAGGATCTTGAGCCCGAGCCTGCGGGCGGCCGCACGCAACACCACGACTTCCGCGTGCGCGGTGGGATCCGCATCGGCGCGCGTCCGGTTATGCCCCTCGGCCACGACCCGGCCGTCCAGCACCAGGACGGCTCCAACGGGGACCTCGGAGCGGGCTTCCGCCAGCCGGGCCATCTCCAGGGCGCGAGCCATGAAGGCCTGGTCCCCGCGCCGGGAGGTATCGGGCCCCCGTGAAGCGTTGGCAGCCCCTGGACTGCTAGCGGTGCCGCGGGCCACGCCTCCCGCGTCCCTCGCGGACATCAGCGATTCGCCGGGAACCTCGGCGCCAGCGGCGGCCCGAGGGGGTGTCGCCGGATGCGTCCGGGCCGGGGGCGTCTCCCACCTGGCGCAGGCACGCCGTCACTCTCCCGGCCACCGCCATGGCCTCCAGGCGCATCGCGGGAATCGCGGCGGCCTCCGGTGAACCGGGATGCAGGAGATCTCCAGCGTGGTCGTAGCGATAGAAGCCCGCCCCGTCGGCCACATGCACGGCCAGGATGTCGCCATCGCGGATCTCCGGCGCCAGGACGGGCTGCACCAGCAGGAGATCGCCATCCTCGTATCCCAGCGCGCCCGCTTCGTCGCCGGAAACCCCTACGAAGAACGATCCCGCCGCACCCGCGAGGCGGCGGTCGATGGCGTAGGACTACTGCGGTTCCTCCTCGCGGTCATCGTCGCGCCGGTATGCGATCCCCGGGTAACAGGGCACCGAGCGCGTCTCGGCGTTGAGGTCGAGCCCCACGATGCGCGCACCCCTCGAGCGGGACGGATCGCGCTCCAGGTACCCCTTTGCAGCGAGCGCCTTGAGGTGTTCGGAGACGGTCTTGGTGCTCTTGATGCCGAATCTCGCCCCGATCTCGCGAACCGACGGCTGGTAGGTGTGGCGGCGCAGATAGGACTCCATGTAGTCCAGAATGCGGCGCTCAATCTCGTTTGGAGGTGGGAGCATGGACAGTGGTTCGGCGCACCCGTCGATTCAGTTGGCTGGTCGGCCGACCGACTCCGCGGCAGACCGGAAAGGGAGAAATACTAGGCCGCGCAGGGGTGGAGAGCAAGCACGGAATCCCGTACTGCCATGGCCGCGCCCGCGCCTTCCCGCCACCTTGCCCATGGCGCGTCGATCGGCAACCCTTTGATGGCATTCGATCATCGAAAATGTCCAGTCGGAAGATCGTTTCAGTGTGCCGCGGGGTACACCCTGCGGGTGCCTTTGGCGCCACCTCGCACCGCGGACAACGGCCCGTAGAGCCAGCGACCTGAAGGAACACGGCCCATGAGCTTTTCTAAGACGACGCTGGGAGTCACGACCGTTGCGATCATCGCGGCGCTGCTCGGCGGGGGGATCTACCTGAGGCTGCGCCCTGATCCGGAGGAAGGGGATGCCGCAACCTCTGCTGAAGCGACGACGCTCGAAGTGCCCGAGGCTTCGCTCGAGAGCTTCGCCCGGCGCGCGCAACCGGTTAGCGGGGCACGCGTTCTGCGCGATACGCTCTGGATTCGCATCACGGCGTCGGGGGGCGCGGCCGCGTTCCGGCGCGCCACGCTGTCCGCCCGGGTTGCCGGCCAGGTGCGGGAGGTGCGGGTGCGCGAAAACGATCCCGTGGAACCTGATGCGTTTCTCATCCAGATCGACACCACCGAGTACGCGCTGGCGCTCGCGCGCGCCAACAGCACCCTCACCCAGGCGCAGGCCGACTACGAACAGATCGTGCTCTTCGACGACGAGATCGCCGATCCCGAAGTACGGGCGGAGCGGGCGCGGGTCGCTCGCTCGCGCAGCGGGCTGAACGAGGCCACGGTGAACGTTCGCCAGGCAGAGCTGGAACTCTCGTGGACGCGTATCGGCGCTCCCTTCGCCGGACGGGTCGCCGACCTGCGGGTCGTGCCGGGTCAGTTCGTCACCGAGGCCGAAGAGCTGGTCACGGTCGTGGAGCTGGACCCGATCAAGGTCGAGGCCCAGGTGCTG
Organism: Gammaproteobacteria bacterium; assembly: GCA_009843625.1. Lineage (GTDB taxonomy): Bacteria > Gemmatimonadota > Gemmatimonadetes > Longimicrobiales > Gaopeijiaceae > BD2-11. The sequence continues at coordinate 3,671 of VYDD01000066.1, forward strand.
GAGGGGGAGATCGGACTCCTGGAGGAGGGCCGGCGCGCCACGATGACCTTCGCCGCGTTCCCGGGCGAGACCTTCACCGGCACGGTGGAGACGATCAACCCGGTCATCGACCTCGAAACCCGCTCGGCACGCGTGACCGTGCTGCTCGCCAACCCCGGCGGCAGGATCAAGCCCGGGATGTACGCGAGCGTGTCCCTGGACGCGCAGCATTTCACAGAGCGCATCCTGGTTCCGCGATCGGCGGTCCTGGAGCGCGACCGGCGCACCATGCTCTTCGTCTTCAACGAGGAGGAGGGGGAGATCGGCCGCACGGAGTGGCGCTACGTCACTACGGGGCTGGAAAACGACCGGGTGGTCGAGATCGTGGAAAACCCGGAAACCTCGATGGTCGGTCCCGGCGAGATCGTGCTCGTCGACGGCCACCATTTCCTCGGGCACGATGCGGCCGTCCAGCTTGCGGAGGGCGACATGCCGACGGGGGCGGGAGCTTCCGGCGGGTCGGGGCGATGAGCGGCCGGGGAGCGCTGTTCCGAGGCTGCGTCCTGGCCGCACTGTTCGCCGCGGCGCCGCTCGAAGCGCAGGAGCTGCCCGTGCTTTCTCTGGAAGACGTCCTGGAGCTGGCCAGACAGAACAATCCCGTGCTGCGCCAGGCGATCAACAACCTGGAGCTGACGCCGGCCGGGATGCGGGCGGCGTGGGGGGCTTTCCTGCCGGATCTCAGCCTGAACTTCGGCACCGGCGTAACCCTCAACCGACGGCTTCAGGCCGAGGATTTTTTCGGCAATCCGATCGCCAACCCCAACGTGGAGTGGGTCACCAATTCGTCGTCGAGCCAGACCATCTCCGCCGGCATCGCTCTGTTCGAGGGTGGCGGCCGCTTTCACCAGCGGGGAGCCGAGCGTGCCCGCGGCATTGCCCGGGAGCGGAGCGTCGAAGCCGAGTTGACCGACACCTATGGGCGCGTGGCGAACAGCTTCTATCAGACCATCCGGCATTCCGACCTCCTGGAGCTTGAACTCGCGATTCTGGAGGGCAAGCGGGTGGATCTGGAGAGCACGCGCAGGCTCTTTGAACTCGCCGTCGGCACACAGGTCGACGTGCTGGGTGCGGAGCTGGAGGTGCAGCGGCAGGAACGGGCGGTTCGCGAGGCGCAAAACGAACACGCCAAGGCTCTGCTCAGCCTGCGCGCGGAGATCGCCGCGCCGGACGTGGACGACTTCACGACCCGCGGGACCCCACCGGAACCATTCGATCCCGAAGCTCTCGACGAGGCCGTGCTCATCAGCCGCGCGTCGGACCTCAGTCCCCGCCTTCGGCAGCGTCAGGCGGAGGTGGACGTCGGCCGCGCTTCGCTGAGCGCGCAACGGAGCGCGCGCTGGCCGACGCTCCGCCTGAACACCAACTTCAATCAGAACGCCTACGCTCAGGATTATGGGGCGGCTTTCAAGCCCTTCTCGGACGATTCGCGATACGCCTCCGCCAGGGTGAGCGTGTCCCTGCCGGTCTTCACCGGGTTTTCCACCGAGCGCAATATCGCCGAAGCCCAGGTTCAGCTGGCCAATGCCGAGGAGCAGATGCGCCAGACCCGTCTGGAAACTGAGCGCGACGTGCGCTCGCGCCTCATCGACCTGCGCGGCGCCTGGGACAGCTACCGGCTGGCGGAACGATCGAGCGAGATCGCGGAGGAGCGTCTCAGGCTGGCGCGAGAGGGGTACCGCCTGACGACGGTTACCTTCTCCGACCTGCAACTCGCGATCGAGGGTGCGGCCAACGAACGGCGCACCGCGATCAACGCCCGCTACGACTTCGCCGTCGCCCGCATCGCCCTCGAGCAGGTCGTGGGCGGGCCGCTCGACGGCGGCACCCCACTTCCCTGACGCATGTCGATCCCCGGTTCCTGACGCATGTCGATTCCCCGCATCTCGACGCGGCGGCCCGTTGCCGTGGCCATGCTCTTCCTGGCCATCTCCCTGCTCGGCATCATCTCCTTCCTGCGGCTGCCCATCGACCTGCTGCCCGATGTCAGCTATCCGCGGCTGGTGGTCTACACGACCTATCCCGACGTAGCGCCGGCGGAAGTGGAGCGGCTCATCACCGAGCTGGTGGAGGCCCAGGGAGCTGCGGTGCCGGGGGTCGAGAAGGTGACGTCGGTTTCGCGCGACGGGGTGAGCCTGGTGACGCTTCGCTTCGCCTGGGGCTCGGACATGGATTTCGCGATGCTCAACGTGCGCGAGCGCGTCGACAACATCCGCGAGGCCCTTCCCGAAACCTCGGAGCGGCCGCGCATCCTGCGCATCGATCCCGAATCCGAACCCATCATGGTGCTCTCCGTTGCCGGTGGCACGGATCTGTGGGCGACCAAGGACTTCGTGGAAACGGTGTTCCGGCGCAGGCTCGAGCAGCTGGACGGTGTGGCGCAGGCGGCGGTGACGGGCGGACTGGACCGCGAGATCCAGGTGGAGGTGGATCCCGACCTGCTCCTGTCGTACGGGCTCGAGATGGAGGAGGTGGCGGTCGCGCTCGACCGCGCCAACTTCTCCGCACCCGGAGGGTCCATCCTGCGCGGGCGCTACCGCTACCCGTTGCGCACCCTGGGCGAGTTCCAGACCGTGGGCGAGATCGGCGAGGTGGTGGTGGGGCGCCAGCAGACCGAGACGGGCGGGGAGCAGGAGGACGAGCGAACCTACCGGCTGGTGCGGCTGGACGACGTGGCCCGGGTGGTGGACGGATTCGCCGACCGCGAATCCATCGCGCGCTACAATGGCGCGGAGGCGGTCGGGCTGCTGGTCTACAAGGAGTCCGGGGCCAACACGGTGGCGGTGGCCGACCAGATCCAGGAGGCACTCGGCATCCTGGCGCTCGAGTTCCCCGACATTACCGTGGACATCGCCTACTCGCAGGCGGGGTTCATATCCGACTCCATCAGCAACGTCGTGCAGGCCCTGGTGTTCGGGGGCATGCTGGCGTTCCTGGTGCTTTTCTTCTTCCTGCGCGACCCGCGATACCCGTTCGCCCTCGCGCTGGCGATTCCGATCTCCGTCGTGGGCGCCTTCGCGTTGATGGAAGCGTTCGGCGTGTCGCTCAACATCATGAGCCTGGGG
>VYDD01000316.1 GCA_009843625.1 Gammaproteobacteria bacterium
AGGTCACCGCCCTGCGCCGCGCTCGACGGATCCCGGGAATACCGGCGCGCAAGTTCCTCGAAGTCCTCTCCCTCGGTGATGAGCCCCAGCAGGCGCTCGGCCTCCAGCCTGGCCGCCTCGCGGGTGGAATCGGATGGCTCCGAGCGCACGAGAACCTGGCGGAAGATGATGGAGGCGGGGCGTTTGGGAAGCTGGTCGCGCTGCGCGTCGATGAACGCGCGCACCTCGCCTTCGGTCACCACGATGGGACCGATGTCGGCGCGCCTCCTGCCCACCCAGAGCGACTGCAGGCGCTGCCGGCGCGCCTGCTCCTTCAGCATCTCGCGGTAGCTGATCAGGTTCAGGCCCTGCTCGCTGAGAAGGGCGACCATCTGCCCCATTCCCCCCACGTTGCGCATGCGCTCGTCCAAGTCCTGCTGGACGATGACCTCCAGCTCCTCGTCGGATACGACGATGGTGGTGTCGCTCTCGGCTGCCTGCAGGAGAAGCTGCTCGTTGATGAGGGATTCGACGATTTCATCCTGGAGCTGCATGATGCCCGCCGGATCTTCCGGCATGGGCGCGCCGCTGGCACGCATCTGGAGCAGCCGTTCCTGCACCTCGGATCGCAGAATCACCGAGTCGCCGGCGATCGCCACGACGCCGTCGACGACGTCCGGGAGGCTCCCCGGCTGCTGTGCCCGCGCCGGGGCGGCGCAGAGGAGCAGTGCGAGGATAAGGAGATACCGCGGAGAAAGACTGCCGGGGGTCGCAAGAAGAGACTTCGCCATGCCGTTTGGACCTGCGGATATGGAGGGATCGAGCGGGGGACGGAACGCGCATCCGGGCTTCGATCCCGTGTAAACCCCGTGCTGGCGACGGGTTCCGGAGCGCGCGGCCGTGGGATCCGGAGGTCGCCGGGACACCTGCGCGGGCATCGCCTTCAATCGCCGGGCGGCGGCGCGTTGGGAGCCACAACCGGCGAGTCCGGGGGCTGGATCGGCTGGGAGCGGCCCCGGATCACCCTGAACTCGCTGGTGCGCTGGGTCACCGCGGTGAAGCTGTTCTCGAACACGTCGGCCCGGTATTCCTCCCGCAGCGCGAACGAGAGATGTCCGAGAGCCGGAATGTTCTCGTCTCCGTCGACGATGCGCTGCATGACGCGGCGCACGGTGGCCTCGACGGCGTCCCTCGTGGATTCTCCTTCGGCCGGCGTCAGGCTGGTCAGTTCCAGGTCGCGCGCCGCGCGCGTGAAGCGGGTGCGGGCGACCATGAGCAGCGAATCCTGCTCGACATCGCTGAGCGAGATGCCGGCCTGCTCCGCCTCGTTCACCAGGACCTTGCTCTGGGCGAGGTTTCCCAGCAGCCCGGTCAGCTGGTCATCGGTCGCGTTGCGCGCCTGAGCGCGGAAGGGAGGTCCCTGCTCGCTCAGGAAACGGTGGAAGTCCGCCGCCGTGTACGCGCCTCCCTCGAAGCGGAAGAGTTCACGGGCCGCGGCCCGGCGGCTGAGGCGCTGGCTGGGACGCGCGGCCAGCTGACGGGCGATCTCGGCGCCCCCTTCTACCGGTTCCATTTCGGCGCGGCTCAAGACGCGCCCCAGGTAGGCTTCCTCGGCCTGGCTGACCAGGCCGAGCTTGAGCTGTGGCTCGAACTGGGAGCGCGCTTCCTCGAACGGGATCTGGGTTCGCTCGTCGACCCGCAGGATGTGGACTCCGAAGCCCGTGCGCACCGGACCGCTCACCTCACCGGGCGCCAGGGCGAATGCCGCGGAGTCGAAGGCCGGAACCATCTGGCCGCGCCGGAAGGATCCCAGGTCTCCGCCCTGGGTCGCGGTTCCCGGGTCCTGGCTGAACTCTCCGGCCAGGGCCGCGAAGTCCTCTCCGGCGAGGATCCTCTCGCGCAGGCCGCCGGCGAATTCCATTACGCTGTCGGCGGTGGCGGCGTCCGCCCCCGGGTCGAGCGAAAGGAGGATATGGCGCGCACGCAGTTCCACCCCCGCCGCCTGCTCCTCGTAGATCTGTCGCAACTGCTCTTCGGTGAATGCGGTGTCCACCTGGATCACGCGCTCGCGCAGGCGCGCCACCAGCTCCTGTTCGATCTCCTGACGGACCAGCGGGAGCAGGTCGATGTGCTGGAAGGTCGAGTCCTCCAGAGCGGCGACGGCGAACAGGGTGTAGTCGATCCACAGGCCGGCGATCGCCTCCACCACGTCGGCCTGGTCGGGAAGTTGCGCTTGGCGCGCGAGCAGATCGGCGGTCTGGTCCACGGACAGCTCGTAGCCGGCGGCGCGCGCGACGACTTCGTCGCCCGGCGCGGAATCGCCACACCCGCCGAGCGCGGCGAGCGCCGCGAGGCAGACGATGCCGGGGATCCGTGGGATGCCGTGTACAGGAACCTTCATGTTTCACTCCCGATGGTCATGCCTGCGTGCATAGTACCGCGATTCCCCGGCGTTCGCTCGCTGAGATTCCCGGCGTCGGGTCAGGCCGCTCGGGCGCGGTTCGCCGACAGCCGGTCCAGCGCCCGGATCAGCGTGGCGGTCAGCGGGTCCGCGCCCTCCTGGCGGAGGACCAGCGAGAGGGGCGACATCCTGCGTACCTCCACGGCGATCAATCGGTCCCGAAGCGGTTCCTCCAGGGCGGCGAGCCGGGGCACCATGTCGTCCCGGAAGGTGAGGCGCGCGCGGCGTCCGCGCACCATGATGCGCTGGAGGCCGATCTTGCGGCCGAGGAGGCGCAGCACGTGGCCGTCGAGCAGCCGGTCGGCCGGCGGAGGCAGCGTCCCGAAGCGGTCGCGCAACTCCGCGGCGAACTCGTCGAGTCCGGTCTTGGTCGTGATGCGCGACAGTCGGCGGTAAAGGTGGAGCTTCTGTCCGGACTCGGGGACGTAGCTGTCCGGCAGGTAGGCCGATCCCGCGAGCGAGATCTCCGGATCGCGCGGTGCGGGCTGGTCGGTTCGTCCCCGCTTCATGTGCTCCACGGTCTTGCGCAGAAGGCGCATGTAGGTGTCGACGCCGACCGCCTGCGCGTATCCCGACTGGTCCTCGCCGAGCAGGTTGCCGGCACCGCGCATCTCCAGGTCGCGCATCGCCACGGCGTAGCCGCTCCCTAGGTCGGTGTGGCGCTCGAGCACGCGCACGCGCCGCATGGCGTCCCTGGAAACGCCGTCGGGGACCACCAGGTAGCAGTGCGCGTGCCGGTCGGAGCGCCCGACCCGGCCGCGGATCTGGTAGAGCTGCGCGAGCCCGAAGCGGTCGGCGCGGTCGACGATCAGGGTGTTGGCGTTGGGGACGTCCAGGCCGTTCTCGATGATGGCGGTGCAGACCAGAACGTCCACGTCACCGTTCACGAAACGGAGCATCACCTGGTCGAGCTGCCGGCCGCCCATCTGGCCGTGGGCGACGGCGACGGCCGCGCCGGGCGCCAGCGCGCGCACCTTCTCGGCCGTGCTGTGGATGGTCTGAACGCGGTTGTGGAGGAAGAAGACCTGGCCGCCCCGGTCGAGCTCCCGCCAAAGGCCGTCGTACAGGATGTGGTCGTTCCAGGGAATGACGTGGGTGGTGATGGGGACCCGGTCCCGGGGCGGAGTCCGGATCAGCGACAGGTTGCGCAGGCCGGCGAGGGAGAGCTGAAGGGTGCGCGGAATGGGTGTCGCCGTGAGGGTGAGCACGTCGACCGAGGCCCGCAGCCGCTTCAGACGCTCCTTGTGACGGACTCCGAAGCGCTGCTCTTCGTCGACGACGAGGAGGCCGAGGTTGCGGAAGACCACGTCCTTCGAGAGCAGGCGGTGGGTGCCGATGGCGATGTCGAGGGTCCCGCGGCGCATCTCCCGCAGCAGGCGGGTGGTCTCCTTCGCGCTCCGGAACCGGTTGAGCGCCCCGATGGTCACCGGGTAGTCGGCGAGACGCTCTCCGAAGGTGCGCGCGTGCTGCTCGACCAGCACGGTGGTGGGCGCGAGCACGGCGACCTGCCTGCCGTCCTGGACCGCCTTGAAGGCGGCGCGAATCGCCACCTCGGTCTTGCCGTATCCCACGTCTCCGCATACCAGCCGGTCCATGGGCGTGGCCGCCTCCATGTCCCGCTTGATGTCTTCCACCACGCGCCGCTGATCGCGCGTGTCCTCGTAGAGGAACGACGACTCCATTTCCCTCTGCCAGCGGGTGTCGGGCGCAAAGGCGTGACCCTGGGCCATCTCGCGGCGGGCGTAGAGCTCGAGGAGTTCGGTGGCGACCTTGCGGATGGCCTGCTCGGTGCGGGCGCGCAGATTCTTCCAGCGCTTCCCGCCGATGCGGTGCACCGGCGGAGGCTCCGCCCCCTCCGCGCCGCCGACCCACCGCTCCAGCAGATCGAGTCGGTACACGGGCACGCGCAGGAACTCCGCCCCGGCGTACTCGATCAGTATCGACTCGATCTCCTCGCCACCGATGGTGACATGCTCCAGCCCGCGAAAGCGGCCGATGCCGTGGTCCATGTGCACGACCGCGTCCCCCGGGGTGAGCTGCGCGACGCTCTCAAGCGAAGCGGAGCCGCGAAAGCGGCGCCGCCGGCGAATGCGTCGCGTGCGCAGGAAGATCTCGTGGTCGGTGAGGACGCGCAGGCGCGGGGCCGAGTCGTTCAGGATGAATCCCCCGTCCAGCGCCCCCACGGCGAGCTGGGCGCCCGCCGGAAGGCGCGTCTGCCCTCCCAGAATCTCCTCCAGGCGCTGAATCTGCCCCTCGTTGTCGCAGAGGATGAGGGTTCGGTCGCCGCGGGCGGCGCCGGCCCGCAGCACTTCCTTCAACCGCTTCATGTCACGGGAGATGACCGGCGGCGCCTTCGAGCCGAAGAGAATCTCGCCATCCGCGGCAGGGGAGAGGGCCAGCCGGGGGAGGGCGGCCAGCCGCTCCAGCAGGTCCCGGGGCCGAAGACAGACGGTGTCCGGCGGCGGGGGCTCGTCTCCGCCCGCGACGGCTTCGGCGTGGCGGCGCTCCACCTCCGTCCATGTGTGCTCCGCGGAGGCCTTCAGGTCGTGGCCCGCCCAGCGCGCCACCAGGGTGTCCGACGGCAGCAGGTCGAGCAGGGAGCGGGGCGCGCCGGGAGCGTCCGGCCCTCCGCCGTCGCCCAGCCTGACCGGGAGCAGGCGCACCTCGGCGACCGACCCCCTGGACCGCTGGTCCAGGATGTCGAAGCGGCGCATGGAAACGATTTCGTCACCTGTGAACTCAATGCGCACCGGGTCGGGGGAACCGAAGGAGAAGACGTCCACAATGCCCCCGCGCACCGCGAACTGACCGACTTCCTCCACCAGCGGAGCCTTGAGGAAACCGCGCTCCCGGAGTTGCTCCGCCAGAGCGGTAAGCCCGACCTCGGCGCCCGTCCGCAGGGTGAGGTGCAGGTGGGTGAGGCGGGTGGGGAAGGAGGCTCGCTCCTGGAGCGCGCGCGGCGTGGTCACCAGCAGGCGGCAGCGGTTGCCGAACACGGCTTCCACCGCCTCGACCCGGCGCCCCTCGATCTCGATGTGGAAGTCGTCGCTTTCGTAGGGAAGGGACTCGCGCTGGGGGTAGGCGGCCACGGCATCCGGGCCCACGAGGGCCTCCAGGTCCGCCTCGGCGGCGACTGCCCGGTCCGGCGACGGAGCGAGAAGCACGGCCACGCGATCCCGCGTAGCGCGGGCGAGAGCGGCCAGCACGGCATGTCCCAGTGATCCGCACGCGCCGCCGAGGGACAGCTCGTGGCCGGCGTTCGGGAGGCGTGCTCGAAGGGACCGGAAGGGCCCGGTCGCCTCGATCAGGTCGAGAATGGCGTTCTCGCGCGCGTTCATCCGGCTCGCGGCAGAGGGCCGGAAGCGGACGGGCCGCGGGAGCCCGGCATGGTGGCGCCGCCCGAGGAGCTGGTGCGCCTGCCGGTGGCGGCAACCCGGGATTCCAGGAGCAGCAGGACCAGCGCGGCGGCGAGGAGCCAGCGCCATACCTCCGTGCCCTGCCGGCTGGCGAAGACCAGGCGCCGCCAGGACGAGGCGTCGGCCCGGTCGTAGTCGTCCCCCAGAAGGCCGTCGAGGGCGCTTTCCGCGATCGGCTCCAGGATCGATTCCGCCGCGGGCGGGTTGACGGCGACCTGCCGCACGAGGGAGTCGCCGGCCAGAAAGCGATGGAGCCCCGGACCGCGCGCGACAACCTGGGCCCCCGGTCCGGCCGGCGTCCGCGCGCCGGCGGCATCGGCGACGGCGTCGACTCCGGCCGGAATCGGCAACACATCCCCAACGGTGAACGACCTGCCGTCGCTCTGGAAAGGCCAGCGCGACACCATCCATTCGACCAGGGGCAGCATGGGGGCGGACACGGCGAGGCTGGTGGCCTCCGCGTCCACGGGGGAGCCGAGCAGCAGATAGGGTCCGCCCGGCGCGCTGCCGGTCACGATCCAGGGCTCGCCCGAGTCGAGGGTGGCCTGGACCACACCCGCCGCTTCCTCGCCGTTGGCGACCAGGCGATAGCGGCGGACGATGCGCACCTCGTCGAGGGCCACCGGCAGGCGGTTGTCGGCCACGCCGATCTCGCCGGCGCCGGGCTCGCTCTCGTAACGCCAGGGGATCTCCGCCAGGAGGAGTTGGCGGTTGAGGGCGGGCAGCATCGCTCCGTCGGAGGGCGGAACCACGACTGCGGCGGAACCGCCGGGGCGGCCGTCCAACCCTTCTCCGCCGACGCTCAGGAGTACCTGGGCAGCCGCGTCCGCGGTCCGTTGCGCCCGCCCCGCCCGAGCCAGCACCTCGATCGCCTGCTCGAGGAAAAAGCCGCCCTCGCCCCCGAG
>VYDD01000268.1 GCA_009843625.1 Gammaproteobacteria bacterium
CTCCACCCAACGTCCCGACCCTTGAGGGCAGCCCGGACGCCGACGGGGACCGCATCCTGACGACGCGCGAGCGCATGGAGTTGCATCGCTCGAGCCCCGTGTGCAGCTCCTGCCACAACTTCATCGACCCCATCGGCCTCGCGCTCGACAACTTCGACGTCACGGGACGCTGGCGGGTGCGTGAGAACATGGCCCCGCTCGACACCCGCGGCACCTTCTACGACGGCACCGCCCTGAGCTCGCCCGGAGATCTGGCCGCAGTGCTCCGCAAGCGTCCGATCCCGCTCGCGCGCAACTTCACCGAGCATCTGTTCGCGTATGCGATCGGGCGACCCGCCGACCATCTCGATCAGCCGACCATCCGCGCCATCACGCGGGCGGCGGCGGACAACAACTACAGCATCTCGTCGATTGTGCTGGGAGTCGTCAGGAGCGCTCCCTTCCGCATGCGACAAACGCAGGAGGTTCAATGAGAGAGCTCACGTCCGCAACCAGTCACCGCCCGACCTGGATGGCGCTGCCGGTCATTGGCCGCGCCGCCGTTCTGGCCCTCGCCCTCCTGTGGTCCCTCCCCCTGGCCGCCCAGCAAGGGCGGATCACCGGGCTCGTCACCAACGCCGCCACCGGGCAGCCCATCTCCTCGGCACAGGTCTTCCTGCCCGAGTTGAACATCGGCGCGCTCTCCGCGTCGAACGGCCGCTACCTCCTGCTGGGGGTTAACGTCGGCACCCATACGGTGCGCGTCGAGCGCATCGGCTTCGCGGCGGCAACCGTGGAGGTCACCGTTGCGGTCGACCAGTCCGTCGAGGCCAACTTCCAGCTCCAGGAGGTGGCCCTGAACCTGGACGAGATCGTGGTGACCGGAACCGGCGCGCCCACGCAGCGCCGCCGCCTGGGACAGACGATTACCTCGGTGACATCCGACGAACTCGCGATCGCGCCCATCACCAGCCTTTCCGATGCGCTGGTGGGACGCCTTGCCGGGGCCCGCGGTCTCATCTCGGGTGGTCAGACCGGCGCCGGCAGCGCGATCACCCTCCGGGGCACGTCGAGCATAAGCCAGCGCCAGAGCCCGCTCATCTACGTGGACGGCGTCCGCATGGACAACGCAGTCGAGCGCGCCACGTCCGTGAGGACCGACCGGCTGCAGGACATCAATCCCCAGGACATCGACCGGGTGGAGGTCATCCGGGGGGCAGCGGCTGCGACCCTCTACGGCACCGAAGCCTCCAGCGGCGTGATCCAGATCTTCACCAAGCGGGGACAGACGGGCGCGCCGGTGTACGCCTTCTCCACCGACCTCCAACACCTCGCCTTTCCACGCGACTTCCCGGACAACTGCGGATACAACCGTGCCGAGCATCGGCTCCTCTGTGACAGCCCCTGGGAGGAGAATGCGGTGTTCGCGTACCACCAGAACTACAACCTGTCCGTCCGCGGCGGAACGCCGGGCCTGCGCTACTACCTGTCCGGACGCCTGATGGAAGAGGTGAACCCCTCGCCCAACAACGAGCTGGCCAACCAGTCGGTGCGCGCCACCTTCGACTTCACCCATACCGAGAAGCTGACCAGCCAGGTCGGGGTCAACGTCGTGCGGCGCAACCTCAAGACGGCCACCCCCGGGTGGGGCGACCTCTTCGGCAACCTCATGCTCGGGAATCCGCTGCGCGCCACCGAGACCAATCCTCACGGGGCCTACACACCCCTGCTGGCCAGCCGCATCACGGAGAACCTCCAGGAGTCCGTCAACACCATGCTCAACGCCTCGCTGGTCTACCAGTGGGCCGACGGACTCAGCTCCACCCTTCAGATGGGGCACAACTTCATCGACAGCCGCTTCAGCGCGTTCTTCCCCCAGGGCGTGGTCGCGGAGTCGGTCACCGGCTACAAGCAGGTCAGAAACTCGCGCTTCGCCACGACCACGCTGGACTTCAGCACTCACTGGGAGACCCAGATCAGCGACCGGATGGTCGGCAACGTCACGGTCGGCGGCCAGAGCTTCCGCGAGGTGTAGGCGAACGAGTTCGCGTCCGTGCGCGAGTTCGGGTCGCCCACCCTCAAGACCCTCAGCGGCGGCGCCCAGATCACCGGGGTGAGCGAGGGCTTCGAGGAGGTCATCAACGCGGGTCTCTTCGTCCAGGGGCAGGTCGGACTGGACGACCGCCTCTTCCTGACCGGGGGCGTGCGCGCCGACGGCAACTCGGCCGGTGGTGCCCGCTTCGATGCCGCGGGTGCCGAGGTGGCCGAACGCCTCTCGGCGGCCGGAGGCAACGACCTGGGCGTCGCGCACGCGCACTTCTTCGGCGGGATGACCCGCATCACCATGGCGGATCACTACAACGTGATCGTGTACGGCGCTGAGGATCAGCTGCGTGGCCCGATCGACGTGATCGCGGAGTCCATCGAGCGCTTCCAGCAGGCCGCCCAGGTCGCGCAATCCGCCGGGGACGCGAACTTCGCCGCGGCCGCGATGGGACAGGTCGCGCGAGCCTATCGCTCGCTCTACTACGAGCGCACCCACTTGCAGGGCCAGATGGACCGCAGCCTGTTCGACCAGGCGGAGTCGGCCGCGCGCCAGGCGCTTTCGACGGCCCCCGACTACAACGTCTCGCTGCGCTTCGGCGCCCCCGGCGGCTCCAACTCCGGGGCTTCCCTCGGAGGCCCCTACGGAGGCACCAACCGGATCGACGAGATATATCTCTTCCTCCCCGATCCCGTGACCGGGGACTGGGATCCGCGCATCGCGCACGAGGAAACGACCCGCGAGGAGCCGCTCGGCACCAGTTCCTACAACCTGAAGTATACCGCGCGCGAAACGCCGCTCCCGCTCAGCCGGGCCGCCGAGGCGATGCTCATCATCGCCGAATCCCGGCTGCTGGCCGGCGATCTGGCGGGCGCGGTCGAGTGGATCAATCACACACGTGCGGCGGCGAGAACCCGCACGATGGCCGGGGATTGGGGCGACGCGTCGCGCGGCTGGCCGCCCACGGGACACGCGATCTCGGACCTGCGGGACTTCGCCAGCATGGACGCGGGCGAGATCATGGCCCAGCTCCAGCACGAGCGCAGGGCCGAGTTCTGGATGGAGATGCGGCGCTGGCAGGACATGCGCTACTACGAGATCTTCCCCTATCGCTGGTTCGACCAGAACAAGGCCATGGGGATTCATCTGCGCTGGCCGCCCTCCCCTGAGGACGTCAACGCCAACCCCAACCTCACCAACGAAATCGCGCAGCGGTTGTACGTGAACTGAGTGCCATGAATCGAGTCCGGGAAACCGCGCCCTGTGAACTGAATCGCTGGATGGAGGGGAGTCGTCGATGAATTTCATCACGGGAAGACACCTTTCGCGCCGTACCTTTCTGAAGGGCGCCGGGGCCTCCGTGGGCCTTCCGCTCCTCGAGGCGATGGTGCCGGCGGGCAAGCCGTGGAGCGATGCGGCGCAGTCGCAGTTCACGCGCCTGGTGTGCGTCGAGGAGTCGATGGGGTGCGCGGGCGGAAACGACTGGGGCGACGAGCAGAACCTGTTCGCGCCGGCCACGGCGGGGCGGGATTTCGAACTCAGGGCGGAGAGCCAGCTCAAGCCCCTGGAAGCCTACCGGGACTACCTCACCATCGTCAGCAACACCGACGTGCGCATGGCGGAGCCCTACCGGGCCGAGGAGATCGGCGGCGACCACGATCGCTCCACCGCCGTGTTCCTCACCCAGGCCCATCCGCTGCAGACCCAGGCCGACGTCTACCTCGGCAAGTCGCTCGACCAGGTCCACGCGGACCGCTTCGGACAGGACACCGCACTGCCCTCGCTCGAGATCACGACGGAGCAGATGGACCGCGGGGGCGGCTGCGCCTACAACTACCACTGCGCGTACACGACCACCCTGGCGTGGGCATCGCCCACCCAGCCGCTTCCCGCTATTCGGGAGCCCCGACGGGTTTTCGAGCAGCTGTTCGGCGCCGGCGACTCCCCGGCCGACCGCGCCGTGCGGCTGCGCAACAGCCAGAGCCTGCTCGACTGGGTGCTGGTGGAACTGAACGACCTGAAGCGGGAGCTGGGGGCGCTGGACCGGCAGGCGCTCGATCAGTACGCCACCCACATCCGCGAGCTGGAGCGGCGCATCGAGCTGGTCGAGGCGCAGAACTCGAGCGGCGAGGAGCGGCAGATGCCGGAGGCCCCGTCGGGGATTCCGGACCGCTGGGAAGACCACATGCAGCTGATGTTCGACCTGCAGGTGCTCGCCCTGCAGGCGGACCTGACCCGGGTCATCACCTTCAAGACCGGCTTCGACCTGCAGAACAGCACCTTCCCCGACAGCGGCACCAGCAAGTCGTTCCACGCCGCATCGCACCACGGCAACGTCCCCTCCGCCGTCATGGAGTTCAACGTCATCAACACGTATCGGCTGGGGCAGATGGCGTATTTCCTGGAGAAGATGAAGAACACCGTGGAGGGCGAGGCGTCGCTGCTCGACAAGACGGCCATCATCTGGGGTTCCCCCATGGGCGACCCGAACCTGCACAACCACCGGCGCTGCCCGCTCCTGCTCATGGGCCACGCGAATGGCGCGCTGGAGGGCAACCTGCATCTGAGGGCGCCCAAGGGGACGCCCATGGCCAACGTGTTCGTGAGCCTGATGCAACGCCTGGGACACGACGACGAGATGCGAGCCTTCGGCGATAGCACGGGCGAGTTCCCGCTCAGCTTTCCGGTGGGCCGGCCGGTAAGCACGCGGAGGGAGCCATGAGGCTGGGACGCGGGATGGGGCGGGCCGGCGCGGTCCTCGCGGTCTTTCTGGCCGCGGCCGCGGCGCGCCCGCAGGACGGGCTGCTGGATGCGGCCAGGCAGGGGGACGCGGACGCCGTGCAGGCGCTGCTCGAGGACGGCGCCGACCCCAACTTCGCGCAGGGCGACGGCCTGACGGCATTGCACCTGGCCGCCCGCGAGGGTCATCTGGAGATCGTGGATATCCTGATCGGCGCAGGGGCCAAGACCGCGGCAGCCACGCGCATCGGTGACTATACGCCCTTGCACCTGGCGAGCGGGGGAGGACACGCGGACGTGGTGGACGCGCTCCTGGGCGCGGGTGCCGACGCGGAGGCGGTCACCACCTCGAGCGGCGTGACCTCCCTCCACCTGGCGGCGGAGGCGCGCGGCGGCGAGGGTGCGGTTCGGCTGCTGCTCGAGCACGGCGCGCCGGTGAACGCGCGCGAAAGGTCAGCGGGGCAGACGCCCCTCATGTTCGCCGCCGCCGCCGGGCGGGCGGCCTCCGCGGCCGAACTGCTCGAGCACGGCGCCGACCCCTCGGTCACCACCGAGGTGGGGGACGTGCTGCGCCGCATGGCGACCAGCAGGGCGGCCCAGGGGCGTCTGCTGGAGGCGCTGTCCGAGATACAGCGGGCGACCGAAGGCGGGACCGCCCGGGAGCCGACCGCCGCCGAAGTCCAGGCCGCGCTCGCGGTGCAGCGGGAGTTTCTCGCTTCCGAGGAGCTGCAGGAGCAGTTGGCCGACTTCCACCCCGACGACCTTGCCAACGTGGTGCCCGCGTGGGACACCCCCGCCGGCTACGTCAGCGACAACGAGATCGTCCGGCGGCCCATGTACGAAACCCTGGTCGGCAGGACCGGCGGCATGACCGCCCTGCTGCACGCCGCCCGCGAGGGCCATCTGGAGGTCGCGCGGGTGCTTCTGGACGGCGGCGCCGACATCGACCAGGTCGCGGGCGACGGGGCCAGCCCGCTTACGCTCGCCGCGCTCAACGGCCAGTTCGACATGTCGATGCTGCTCATCGAGCGCGGCGCCGACCCCGACCTGGCCACCCACACGGACGGCGTCTCACCCCTGTTCGCCGTGCTGCAGACGCAGTGGGCCTTCAAGTTCACCGACCATCCCCACCCGCGCGCGCACGACAACCAGGCCACGGCGCACATGGACGTCCTGCACGCCCTGCTGGAAGCGGGCGCCGACCCCAACGCGCCGATCGGGACGCACCTGTGGTACTCGGACTTCCTGCGCGGCAAGCTGGGGCTCAACCTGACCGGGGCCACCCCGTTCTGGCGGGCGGCGCTGGCCCAGGATCTCCCCGCGATGAGAGCGCTGGTGGCCCACGGAGCCGACCCGGACCTGCCCACCACCTGGCCGGAGCCGGGGATGCGGGAAGGGCGACAGAACGACGGGCGCCTGCAGGAGGATTCCGGGCTGCCCATGATCCCCGAGGGAACCCCCAACATGTACCCGATTCACGCCGCGGCGGGGGGCGGGTACATGGGACTCGGCGCCTTCCTGATGAACCACGTCCCGAACAATTTCCTCAACACGGTCAGGTACCTGGTCGAGGAGCTCGGAGCCGACGTTAATCTCCGCGACTCGTGGGGCTACACCCCGCTGCATTACGCCTCGGTGCGGGGCGGCAACGACCTCATCGAATACCTGGTGTCGAAGGGAGCCGACGTCGGCGCGATCAGCCGCCTGGGCCAGTCCACCGCCGACATGGCGCGCGGGGGCCGGGCGGGCTACTTCTCGCGGCCGTCCTACCCCGGGACGGTGGACCTGCTGGTGGGTCTCGGGTCGGAGCTGAGGTGCCTCAACACCCACTTCCGGGGCACCGGCGACTTCTGCCCGGGTGCCGGGGTGGAGGCGTTCGACACGCAAGGGCCTCCGGGGGAGCAGAATCGGCCGCCTGGCGGAAGGCGGTGATCCCCCCGCAAGCCGGGCGATAGCGAAGCAACTCGCCTGCGCAGTGGCCGCGGCCACGGCT
>VYDD01000093.1:0-2631 GCA_009843625.1 Gammaproteobacteria bacterium
GGCCGTGACCGGTGTGGCCGGGCCGGGCGGGGGATCGGCGGAGAAGCCCGTGGGCACGGTGTGGTACGCGGTCCATCTGGACGGCCGCACGCAGGCGCGCCGGAGCGTCTTTCCGGGCACGCGCCGCGCGGTCCGCGAACGCAGCGCCCAGGCGGTGCTCGCGCTCCTGTACCGGATGCTGCGGGGGGGCTGAGCGGTCGTCCCGCGGGGTGGCCGCTTCCGCGGCATCCACTACCGGTAGTGGCATCCCCACTACGGGTAGTGTCTCGGGGCAATCCGCGCTGCGGAGCGACGCGGTCCGGCACGGATCCAGCGCCCCTCGAAATGCCGGAGGCGTCGTCGGCGGGATGCTACCGCAGCCAGTCCTCCAGGGTGGTTGCCAGATCCGTCCCGGCGTCCCGGTACTTCACGATGACCGGGGCGTACAGCGACAGCCCCTGCGCGCGGCCCCACTCGCCGGTGACCGCGCGCCCCCCGGGGACGACCACGGCGTCCTCGGGAATCTCGAGCGGCCGGGAGGGGCCGGCGCGATACACCTCCTCGCGCACCAGGTCGAAGACCGGGGTCCCGCGCGTCAGGATGACTCCCGCGGCCAGCACCGCCCCGCGCCGCACCACCGTCCCCTCGTAGACGCCGGCATTGCCCCCAACCAGCACGTCGTCCTCGATCACCACCGGGGCTGCGCCCACGGGCTCCAGGACGCCGCCGATCTGGGCCGCCGCGCTCAGATGCACGCGCTCCCCGACCTGGGCGCACGAGCCCACCAGCGCGTGCGAGTCGATCATGCTGCCCGCTCCCACCCAGGCGCCCACGTTCACGTACATGGGCGGCATGCACACCACCCCGGGACCGAGGTAGGCCCCGCGGCGCACGGCCGAGCCGCCCGGCACCACCCGGACGCCCTCCCCGGAGGCGAAGCGGCGCACGGGCAGATTGTGCTTGTCCAGGAAGGCGGATGGAGCCCGGGCGTCTACCGCGCTGCTCCCGGGGGCGGCGACCGGCGTGACGCGCCCGCTGCGGAACGCCACCAGGATGCCGCGCTTCACCCACGGCACCGCCGCCCAGGAGCCGTCGCCCTCCCGAACCGCGGAGCGCAGCGATCCCGCCTCAAGGCGGCCCAGCAGTTCGCCCACGACATCTTCGGCGGCCTCCGGAAGAGCTTCGCCGGCGGGCCAGGCATGGAGCGCGTCGATGTGCTCCTGCAGCGTTGTCCCGAGGCCCGGGATGGATGGGCTCATGTCCCCTCCGCGGCCCGCACGGCCGCCGCCACGGCTTCGTGGTGGGTCTCGTCAAGGGAAGCCAGCGGCAGCCTGACCCGGGGATGGATGCGCCCCAGCATCCCCAGCGCCGCCTTGACCGGCACGGGGTTCGACTCGACGAACGCCACCCGCATCCAGTCGGCGAGGCGGTAGTGCAGGGCCCGCGCGCGCTGCAGGTCGCCGCACGCCATCGCCCCCACCAGCTCCGCCATGGCGCGCGGGGTGGCGTTGCTGACCACCGAGATCACGCCGTCGGCGCCGAGCGCCATGAACGGCACCGTCATGGAATCGTCGCCCGACAGCAGCGCGAATCCGGGAGGCCGGCCGCGGGCGATCTCCGCGACCTGGTCGCAGCTGCCCGCGGCCTCCTTGGTCCCCACGATGTTGGGGTGCGCGGCCAGCGCCAGGGTGGTGGCGGCGGCGATGTTGCTGCCCGTGCGGCCCGGAACGTTGTAGAGCACCACCGGGCGGGGAGCCGCGTCCGCGACCGCGGTGAAGTGCTCGATCAGCCCGCGCTGCTGCGGGCGGTTGTACGGGGGCGAGACGTGCATCAGGTGGGTCACGCCGGTCGACCCGATTCTGAGCGAGAGTTCGATCGCCTCGGCCGTGTCGTTCGATCCCGCCCCCCCCACGACGGGGACGCGTCCGGCGGCCTGCTCGACCGTGACCGCCACCACGCGCTCGTGCTCCTCGACCGAGAGCGTTGCCGCCTCCCCGGTGGAGCCCGCGGGCACAAGGAAATCGATGCCCTCTTCGATCTGCCAATCGACCAGCGACCGCAGCGCCGCCTCGTCCACCTCTCCCGTTTCCCGGAACGGCGTTACCAGCGCCGTTCCGCATCCCCTGAGCGTCTCGTGCTTCACCCTGCCTCTCCCGCGAGAAGATCTCGCATGGTGTATACCCCCGTGCGACCGACCAGCCACGCCGCCGCCCGCAGCGCGCCCTCAGCGAACACGCCGCGGTCGCGGGCTTCGTGGCGCAGGACGAGTCGCTCGCGGGGACCGTCGATCGATATCTCGTGTGTGCCGGGAACGTGCCCGGTCCGGATCGATGTAATGGAAGAGCTCCGTCCCAATCCTTCTTCCAGCGACCGTTCCAGAGCGATGGCCGTGCCGGACGGGGCGTCGAGCTTGCCGGCGTGATGGGTTTCAACCACATGCGCGTCGAAGCCGCCCGCGCCGGCGAAGAGTTCGCCCGCCCGGTGCGCCAGCAACTGGAGGGCGACTGCCCCGAAGGAGAAGTTGGGGGCCCATAGCAGCGCCCCACCTCGCTCCTTCACCCAGGCGGCGACCGCGGGCAGCTGGTCCGACCACCCCGTCGTGCCGGAGACGACGGGGCACCCCGCCTCCACGCAAAGGCGAATGTTGGGGGC
>VYDD01000093.1:2641-3094 GCA_009843625.1 Gammaproteobacteria bacterium
ATGTCGTGAACTCGAGCGCCACATGGGCTCCGGCGAGGCGGTCGCGAGTTGCTTCCGGGCGTTCCTCCACGTCTTGGCGCTCGAGCCTGGCCAGCACGTCGAAGCCCCGCGTCCGCGCGAGCGCATCGATCGACCGGCCCATCCTTCCGCATCCGAGGATCACGATGCGTAGCGATTCCGCGCCGGCGCGACGTGCCACGCCCTCCCTCCGCTGTTTCCACGTTCCTGCTTCCGGACGAACGGATGCCGCCCGTGGGGAATGCCGGAATCTACCCTTTGGAACGCTGGTCGGTCCCACGGGTGGCGCTGAATCCCGCCCACTGGACATCTCGTTCGGTAGCGGGGTATCGTTTGCGGGCCCGCAGCGCCGTCAACGCCTCAACTCCAAACGAGATAGATGAGCCCCAGGCCTTTCGACAACCAGGCAGACCCGGCTTCCGAGGCCGATTCCGA
>VYDD01000093.1:3104-6751 GCA_009843625.1 Gammaproteobacteria bacterium
ATTCCGAAGCCCCGCGGGAGGAACCGGAGACAGGCGACCCGCCGGATGACGCGCGCGCCGACGGTCCGGGGCCGGGGTCGCGCGACGAGGATTCCCCGGCGAGCGGATCGCGGGGCGAAGCCGACGGCGAGGCATCCACGCGCGAGGACGGAGTCGGCGCGGACGCCCCCGACGAGCCGGGCCCATCCAGAGAAGCTCTCGAACGCGAGGTCGACCATCTCAACGACCGCCATCTGCGTCTGGCAGCGGAGTTCGAGAACTATCGCAAGAGGGTTCGCGCCGAGAAGCTGGAGACCTGGGCGCGCGCGCAGGCGGACCTGGTGCGCCGGCTGGTGGAGTCGGTCGACGACCTTCAGCGGGTCGCGCTTCTGGATCCGAAGACCGCGTCCGTGCAGGACATCGTGGAAGGCGTCGACATGGTGGAGCGAAAGCTGCTGCGGGCGCTCGCGGACGCGGGCCTGGAGGTGCTCGACCCGGCCGGCGAGGACTTCGATCCGAACGTGATGGAGGCCGTCATGACGGCCCCCGCCTCCTCGGAGGACGAGGACGACACGGTGGACATGGTTCTGCAGCGGGGATACCTGCTTGAGGGCCACCTGGTGCGGCCCGCGCGCGTCAGCGTGCGCAAGCACGGCTAGAGCGGCTGCGGTCGATGTCGCCGGCGACGAAAGACTACTACAAGGCCCTCGGCGTCTCGGAGAAGGCGACGCCCGAGGAGATCAAGAAGGCGTATCGCCGGTTGGCGAAGCGATATCACCCGGACGCCAACCAGGGCGACTCCGCGGCGTCCGAGCGGTTCAAGGAGGGGGGGGAGGCCTACTCGGTGCTCTCCGACTCCGCCAAGCGCAAGCAGTACGACCAGATGCGGCGCCTGGGCGCCTTCGGTCTGGGCGGCAACCGGCGGGGGCCCGCGTCCCCCGGGGCCGGGCCGGTGGGTGCCGGGCAGGGGTTTTCGTTCGACGATCTGGGCGGGATCGGCGACCTCTTCGGTTCGATCTTCGATCGCGGGGGCCGGAAGACCGCCCGGGATAGGTCGACCGGCCCGCGCAAGGGCAACGACGTCGAGTACGTCGTGGACATCGACTTCGAGGTGGCGGTGACGGGAGGACGCGTGACCATCACGGTTCCCATGACCGAGGAGTGCGCCACTTGCGGGGGCAACGGGGCCCGGCCGGGAACGACCACCACCCGCTGCAAGGAGTGCTCGGGAACCGGGACCGTCTCCTTCGGCCAGGGCGGATTTGCGGTGAAGCGACCCTGCCCGGCGTGCCTCGGCCGGGGCAGGATTCCCACCGATCCGTGTGACGCCTGCAAGGGGACGGGAACGGTGCGCCAGAACCGCAAGATCGGAGTGGCCGTGCCGCGCGGTGTGGACTCGGGCTCAAAGGTGCGGCTGAGCGGGCAGGGCGAGCGCGGCGCCAGGGGAGGGACCCGCGGGGACCTGATCATCACCTTCAAGGTGAAGCCGCACCGGTTCTTCCGGCGGGACGGGCGCGACATCCATGTCACGGTGCCCCTCAACATCGCGCAGGCCACCATGGGCACCCGCATTCGGGTCAGGACCGTGCACGGCAAGAGGGTCGTGCTCAAGATCCCGGCGGGTACGCAGCCGGGCGCGCGCTTTCGCGTCCGCGGGCACGGGATTCGGAAGGGAGCGCGCGTGGGCGATCAGATCGTCGAAATCCAGGTCCAGGTCCCGGAGGCGCTCTCGGAAGACGCCCAGGAGGCCATCCGGCAGTTCGCGGAAGTGGCCGAACTCAGCTACTGAGGCCCCGCAGATGCAGCGCGTGATTCGCGACGGGTCGTTCCGCACGTGGGAGGCCTTCGCCACCACCGGCCGCCACGGGCTGGCGCATCCCGGGCGGGTGGTCTTCCGCTGCTGTTCGGATCCCGCCAGACGCCCGATGGTCGCCGAGGTTCCGGCGGGGAAGGCCGGAGCGGAAGCTCTTGTGAATGGCGCGAGCGATGGCGAGTTGCTCCGGCTGCTGGAGGGAGCCCGGCCGCTGGATTGACGCGCGGGTCAGGAGCGGTGCGCCAGGTCTCCGGCCGCCTCCTCGACTCCGCCCGTAGTCCCGCCCGCCATGGCCGCGGTGGCGATGCGTCCGCCGCCGAGAATCCGCTCGCTCCCGTCGAAGAAGACCGCCGACTGCCCGGGCGTGACCGCGAGCACGGGCTGATCCAGCTCAAGGCTGAGATCGTCCCCGCCGTGCTGGACGCGGCCCCGCACCGCGGGAGCCCGGTAGCGGAGCTGGGCGCGCACGACGGTCCCGTCCGCGGGCGGCTCCGCCGTGAGCCAGTTGAGTTCGGCCACCCGGAGCTCGCGGCACTCGAGCGCCTCCCTCGCGCCCACCACCACCTCGCGCGAGTCCGGGCGGATCTCGACGACGTACAGCCTCTGGTCGAATCCCCCGCCCAGTCCGCGGCGCTGGCCCACGGTGAAGGAGGCGTAGCCCTGGTGGCGGCCGACGACCCGTCCGCGGGTGTCCACCAGGTTGCCGGGCCGGAGCGCGTCGTGGCGCTCGCCGAGCTTGCGCCGCAGCAGGTCGCGGTAGTCGCCGGTGGGCACGAAGCAGATCTCCTGTGACTCGGGTTTGGCGGCGGTGACGAGGCGAAGTTCGCGCGCGCGGGCGCGGACTTCGGGCTTGGTGAGTTCGCCCAGCGGGAACCTCAGCCTGGGCAGCAGCGCGCGGGGAAGGCCCCACAGGAAATAGGACTGATCCTTCGCCGGGTCGCGTCCCCGGAAGAGAGCCGCCTCCCCGTCCACCACTCCGGCCCGCACGTAGTGCCCCGAAGCGACGGCATCGCACCCGAGCAGCTCTCCCCGCCGGAGCAGGTCCCGGAACTTGGTGTTGGAATTGCACCGCACGCAGGGGTTGGGCGTGCGTCCGCGCGCGTACTCCGAGACGAAGTCGTCGATGACGTCGCGGGTGAACTCCTCCTCCACGTCGAAGACGTAATGGGGGATGCCCAGCGCATCGGCGACCCGGCGCGCGTCCATGATGCCGTCGAGCCCGCAGCAGGTGCGCGACGGACCCTCCTCCTCCTGGTAGCAGAAGGTCTTCATGGTCGCGCCGACGAGCTGGTGGCCCTGCTCGGCGAGCAGCGCGGCCGCAACCGACGAGTCGACCCCACCGGACATGGCCACCAGGATCCGCTCGGCGGGCATCGTCAGACTGCTCCTGCGCCGACAAGCGCGCTGGCGCGGGTCACGATTTCGACTGTCCGGCGGGCGGCCTCGCTCACCTCGGCGGAGGTGGTGGTGCGGCCCAGGCTGAAGCGCACGGAAGCCAGTCCCTCCGCGCCGTCGCCGTAGAGGGCGCGCAGCACCGGGCTGGTGGTGGTGCTGCCGGACGCGCACGCCGATCCCCCGGATACCGCCACCCCGGCCAGGTCGAAGGCCATCACCAGGGTGGCCGCGTCCAGCCCGGGGAATCCCAGGTTGAGCAGGTGAGGGGCTCGCTCGCCTTCCGCGCCGAACACGCGCGTTGCGGGGAGCGCGTCGACGATGGCGGTCTGCAGGCGGTCGCGCTCGGCCGCGAGCCGCTCCGCCTCGGCGGCCTGTTCCGCCACGGCCAGGGTGAGCGCCTTCGCTAGGCCCACCGCGCCCGCAACATCCTCTGTCCCCGGCCGCAGGCGGCGCTCCTGCC
>VYDD01000181.1 GCA_009843625.1 Gammaproteobacteria bacterium
CGCGGCGCATGGCGTGCGATGCCGCGGTCGTAGCCATGGTCCACGCGAAGGACGGCTCGATGCTGAGCGTGGGCCGGAGGACGCGCACGATTCCACCGCACATCCGGCGGGCGCTGGAGGAGCGCGACCGGGGATGCCGGTTCCCCGGATGTGGCTGCAGATTCACCGAGGCGCATCACGTGAAGCACTGGGCCGACGGGGGCGAAACGAGCCTCGGGAACACAGTGTTGCTCTGCCGGCGCCATCATCGCGCGGTTCACGAGGGGCAGGTGAAGCTATCGGTGGCAACCGACGGAACGGTGGTGTTCTTCACGCGCGGCGGGAAGATGCTGGCGGACGCGCCGAAACAAGTCTGGAGGGATTTGGCCCCGGTCCCTCCAGTTCATCCCGCCGCCCCGTCGAAGGGCGAGGGAGCCGTGCTCTCAAACGGCGCCGCGCTCTATCGCGACTCCGATATCCCCTGGCGCATCGAGGCCGAGGCGCGGGAAGCCGTGGAGGAATCTCTGGAATGATGGCGCGGTCTCGGGGGCCTGGGTGCCGGCCCCGTCTGAACCCACCTCGAGCCGGTTACGCGCTGCGCCCGTGGTCGCGTCGGATACTCGGCGCTCGCCGACCGCCCTCAGCCGGCGGCCACCTGTCGCCGGTGATGGTCCATCTGCATCCGGTGGACCGCTCCGATGATGGCGAGCAGCACGAGGATCAGCGGGATCTCCAGAATCCAGTACACAAGCCCCCTGGCCGCTGCCAGGCTCTCTGTCCCTGCGTCGTCGAGGCGGCGTGCCGCCAGGAGTTCCACGATCGACCCGCCCCAGAACGGCACGATCCAGAGGATCCACCACCAGTGCAGCAGCGGGGACACCGGTTCCCCCCGCCAGTCCGCAGGGTTCCGGGAGGCGCGCCAGATCTCCGTCATGGCCTGGTAGGGCTCCCAGAACCATGCGATGGGCACGAAGTGCCAACCCACCGCCCACCCTGGCGTGAACTGCATGTCGACTGCGCGCAGTTGTCGGACATTGTGATTGGCCCGATGAATCCAGTTGAGCACCAGGACTGCGGTAATGAGCCAGATCGGCATCCCCGTCAGGAACCAGAAGAGGTCAAATCCCGTTCCTGCCGACTCTATCACGCCTCCGGTTCCCAGCAAATCGCTGGCATCCGACAATAACCGCACGAGGGCGGTGGCGATGCTGGCGTACAGAAACCCGCGCGTCCACTTCATGAGCCCGGTGGGATCCCTGAAGCCTTCGGTTGGTTCGGGGGTGGTCGAGTGATTCTCCCTGCTCATCTCGCCTGCAGGTTCGGGCGCGTGGGCGAAAGTTGCGCCGCCGCGGCCCAAGATAGGCGGACGCGAGCGGACGGGCGAAGCGATACGGCCATCGCCCTGGCGCCCCCCCGACCGTTGGCGAGGAATCGCTCCGAAGGACGTCTTCCTGGTCCCTCGTCCCCGTGTCGGCTCCCCGCCCCGGACCCGAACTCCACCACATGCGCCCGCCATGTCTCCGCATCGCCCGGCGCTCCGTGCGCCTCCGAGACCACCTCGAGCCGGACGGGCATCACCTCGATCAGCAGCACGCTCTGGTCCCGGTCCGGGTAGAACGGCGTCCACGACTCCTTCCAGTGACGGGCCTTCATCTCCGGGTCGTCGACCAGGCGGGCTCGGCCTATGAGCGTGACGTACGCCGGCACGCCCTCGGCGAGATAGTGGAGCGCCACCCGGGGACTGGCTCGCAGCTGCTCCACCTTGCGGCTGCCGGGGTTGGTGGCCAGCCGCACCACCCAGTCGTCGTCCGGCGGGAGCGGGTCCATCGCGCGCACGGCCGGATAGCCCTCGTCATCCAGCGTCGCCAGCGACACGAACGCCGCCCCCTCCACCACCTCGCGCGCGATACCGAGCAGCTCGGCGCGCGACGGCGTCTGGGCGGCAACACTGTCCGCCACCGTCAGTGGAGCCATCCACGCCGCCAGGGCCAGCGAAGCCATCCGCGCCGCTAGGGCCAGCGGGGTCATCCACACGCCGCCCCCGCCAGTTTTACGCATTTTACATATTTTACGCATTTTACGTGTTCCAGCTCTCGCTTCAAACGTTCGCGCTACTCGTTTACACGTTGAAGAGCACCCGCAGGACATCCCCGTCCTGCACGACGTAATCCCTTCCTTCCACGCGCAGGCGCCCCGCCGACTTCACCGCCTGCTCCGATCCGTATTCCTCCAGGACATCGCAGGGGATGACCTCCGCGCGGATGAAGCCCCGCTCCATGTCCGAGTGGATCTTCCCGGCGGCTCGTCGCGCGTCGGTGCCCGCGCGGATGGTCCAGGCTCGCACCTCCGGCCCGGCCACGGTGAAGAAGGAGATCAGGTCCTGCAGCTGGTAGGCCGCGCGGATGAAGCGGTCGAGGGCGGGCTCGGCCAGCCCCATGTCGCGCAGAAACTCCTGCTGGTCCGCGGGCTCGAGCATCGCGATCTCCGCCTCGAGGCTGGCCGAGAGGGTCATGCCCCCGGCGCCCATGCGGGCCAGTGCGCCTTCGAGTTCATCCGCCAGCGACTCCCCCGCGTCGTCTTCCTCGCGGTTGAGCACGGCCAGCAGCGGCGCGTCGGTGACCAGCGAATAGCCGCGCAGGAGCGAACGATCCAGTTCCGATTCGGGAAGCACGCGCAGCGGCCGTTCCGATTCCAGCGTCTCCAGCATGCGTTCGAAGGCCGCAACCTCGAGCCCGCGCTTCGCTTCCTTGCGCGCCCGCTCCAGCCAGCGTTCGACGAACAGCAGATCGGCGAGGACGCATTCGGCGTGGAACGCCTCGAGCTCGGCGGAGGGATCGGGGGCGTGCTCGAGTGCCGGGTTGTCGAAGCCGCGCAGAACGAGGCAGAGGGCGTCCTGGTCGCGCACCTGCTGCAGCGCCGCGGTCGAGAGCCCGCGCCGTTCGGAGCCGTGTTCTCCGGGGATGTCGCAGAAGACGATGCTGGCGAAGGTGGTCTTCTTCGGCCGGTAGAGGGCCGAGAGCCACTCCACCCGGGGATCGGGCACGTCCACGACGGCGCGGCGCACCTCTCCCCCGTAACCGACCGGTGCGTCCTGGCCGGTCATCGCATTGAACACGGTCGTCTTCCCCGAACCCGGGAATCCCACCAGGCCAACCTTCACGCTGTCGTTCCCTCCATTCTCGCGGCTGAGTCCAGGAATCTGCTGCTGACATTCCTTGCCTGCCAGCCTTGCGAAGTCGGCGCAAGCGTGATTCCTTGCTAGATTCCACCATGGCATCAGAACGATCTGATGTAGCAAACGGGCAGGAGCGAGGACAGCGCAATGGAACCGACGGTCTCGGTGAATTACCTGGCCATCCTCGTCTGTGTCGTCGTCGCGATGCCGCTTGGATTTCTGTGGTTCGGGCCGCTCTTCGGCAAGACCTGGGCCCGGCACATGGGGATGGAGGATGAAGACGCCCAGGGAGGGATGGCCAAGGCCATGGTCATCTATGCCCTGGGCTCATTCCTTCTCGTGTTCGTGCTCGCCCACTACGTCGCTCTGGTGCGGCCTTCCGCGTGGGGAGTGGGTCCGGATCAGGCGCCCTGGGTCTACGCCTGGAACGGAGAGTTCTGGCCCTGGCGGGGCTTCTTCCTTCCGCTTCAAATGGGGCGGGTCGCTTGGGAAGGGAAGAAATGGGGTCTGGTCGCCATCAACTCCGGGTTCGACCTGGTTCGCCTGCTGATCTTCGCGATCATCCTCACGCACTGGCACTGATCCCTCACGCCGCACGATCCCTCAAGTACCGGAGCAGTCAGCGTAACGGGGGCGATGCCGGCTGGAAGCGATCGCCATCCCCTGTCCCGGGCACAAGCTGTTACCATTCCCCCGGGCAGTACCGATTACCGAGGAGTACACATGGCCAGGATCACGGTCTTCGACACCACTCTGAGAGACGGCGAACAGTCCCCGGGCTGTACCATGACCCCGTCCGAGAAGCTTCGCATGGCGCACCAGCTCGAGGAGCTGGGCGTGGATGTGATCGAGGCGGGGTTCCCGATCGCCTCCGACACCGACTTCGACGCGGTCGGGACCATCGCGCGCGAGATCCGCGAGCCGGTGATCGCGGCGCTGGCGCGGGCCACCTCGGGCGACATCGACCGCGCCGGACACGCGGTGAAGGGAGCACGCCGGTCGCGCATCCACACCTTCATCGCGACATCTGATATTCATCTCGAGCGCAAGCTGGGGATCGGCCGCGAGGAGTGCCTGGAGCGGGCGGCGGCGGCGGTCGAGCGCGCCTGCCGCTTCACCGACGACGTGGAGTTCAGCGCCGAGGACGCCACCCGCACCGATCTCGACTTCCTGTGCGCGGTCATCACCGCGGCGGTGGAGGCGGGCGCCACCACCGTGAACATCCCGGACACGGTCGGCTACACCTTCCCGGCCGAGTTCCGCGACACCCTGCGCGAGCTGGTGGCCAGGGTGCCCGGGCTGGGCGACGAGGTGGTGCTTTCGGTGCACTGCCACGACGACCTGGGGCTCGCGGTGGCCAACAGCCTGGCCGGCCTCGACGCCGGGGCGCGGCAGATAGAGTGCACCATCAACGGCATCGGCGAGCGCGCGGGCAACGCATCGCTCGAGGAGATCGTGATGGCGCTCAAGGTACGCGCCGACATCAACGAGCACTTCACCGAGGTCAACGCCGAGAAGCTCTATCCGACGAGCCGCCTGCTGAGCGAGACCATCGGCGTCATGCCGCAGCCGAACAAGGCGATCGTGGGCGACAACGCCTTCGCGCACGCCGCGGGCATCCACCAGCACGGCATGCTGAGCGACCGGGCCACCTACGAGATCATGACCCCGGAAACGGTGGGCGCGCCTCCGACGCAGCTCGTGCTGGGCAAGCACTCCGGGCGGCACGCCCTGCGCCACCGCTACGAGAAGCTCGGGCACGAGCTTACCGACGAGGAGATGGCCGAGGCGTCCCGCTATTGCACGGATCTCGCGGAGCGCCGCATCGACGTGACCGACGAAGCCCTGCTTTCGATCCTGCGCAGGATCAAGGGCGAGGAGGACGAGTCGCGGGTCCAGGGCAGATCGGCGGACCGGGCCTACAGGTAGCCCGGCGCATCCGGATGATCCCTCCGGGTCACCGGACCTTTTTCCACCATTAGAGCAATCGCGCGCACGGGCGCGCGCCCAGAACGAGGATACCGGCAGATGAGCGAGGCGACGATGGGAAGCAACGGGGCTTCCACCGAACTCCTTCAGGGACGGTCCGTGGCCGTCATCGGCTACGGCAGCCAGGGGCATGCGCACGCCCTGAACCTGCGGGACTCGGGAGCCGACGTCGTGGTGGGCCTCTACGAGGGCAGTTCGTCCGCGGACAGGGCGCGGGCCGATGGGCTCGAGGTGGCCTCCGTCGCCGACGCCGCGGCAGGGGCCACGGTCGTCTCGATTCTCATTCCGGACACGATCCAGCGGGACGTGTACGAGGCCGAGATCGAAAGGCACCTGAACGCGGGGGATACCCTCGTCTTCGCCCACGGCTTCAACGTTCACTACGGCGAGATCGTGGCGCCGGAGCATACCGACGTCATCCTCATCGCGCCCAAGTCCCCCGGGAACCGCGTGCGCGAGGAGTTCGTCGCGGGGCGAGGGGTGCCGGCGCTCTACGGGGTGCATCAGGATGCCAGCGGCGGCGCGACCGAGTTCGCCCGGGCGTACGCGGCGGGGCTGGGATGCGCGCGCGCGGGCATCCTCGAGACCACCTTCGCGGCGGAGACCGAGACCGACCTGTTCGGGGAGCAGGCGGTGCTGTGCGGGGGTTTCACGGCGCTGGTCCAGGCCGGCTTCGAGACGCTGGTGGAGGCTGGCTACGATCCGGCCCTCGCCTACTTCGAGTGCCTGCATGAACTCAAGCTGATCGTGGACCTGGCTTACGCGCACGGCATCTCGGGGATGCGGCGCGAGGTCAGCGACACCGCCGAGTACGGCGACTACGTGAGCGGTCCGCGGGTCGTGGGCGACGCCTCTCGCGCGGCGATGAAGGAGATTCTGGCGGACGTGCAGTCCGGAGCCTTCGCGCGCCAGTGGATCGAGGAAGCGCGCGGCGGCCGCGAGGCGTTCGACCGCATGCGGGTGGAAGGCGCCGAGCATCCCATCGAGACGGTGGGCAGGAAGCTGCGGTCGCACATGGCCTGGCTCTAGTCCGGGGATGAAGCCGCGGCAACTGCCCCTCCGCAGCCAGGCGCTGGTCGCCGGGCGCGACCGGGCGGCGGCGCGCTCCATGCTGCGCGCGGTCGGCATGGAGGACGACGACTTCTCCAGGCCGCTGATCGCGATCGCCAACACCTGGACCGACACCACGCCCTGCAACGCCCACCTGCGCGACCTGGCCGACTCGGTGCGGCAGGGGATCCGCGAGGCGGGGGGCATGCCGCTCGAGGTCAACACCATCGCCATCTCGGACGGGATCACGATGGGGACCGAAGGCATGAAGGCCTCGCTGGTGAGCCGGGAGCTGGTCGCGGATTCGATCGAGCTGGTGGGGGACGCCTACGGGTTCGACGGGGTGGTGGCCATTTCCGGGTGCGACAAGACCATCCCGGGTACGGTGATGGCGCTGGCGCGCCTGGATCTGCCCAGCCTGATGCTCTACGGGGGGTCGATCCAGCCGGGCCGCTACCGGGGGCGCGACGTCACCATCCAGGACGTGTTCGAGGGGATCGGGGCGTGCGCGGCCGGGCGCATCAGCGAGGAGGA
>VYDD01000209.1:0-1890 GCA_009843625.1 Gammaproteobacteria bacterium
CGCTGGTCCTGTCCTGCGGCGATGACGGCGTCGGGCCGACGGGGCCGCCCGCTCGTCCTCCGGGTCCCGCCGCCACGACCGTAACGATCAACCCAAGTTCAGCCACGTTTACCGCCCTTGGCGAGACGGCCCAGCTCGCTGCCGAGGTGCAAGACCAGACCGGGCAGGTGATGGCGGGGGCGGCCGTCGCGTGGGCGAGCAGCGACGCCTCGGTCGCGTCGGTGGACGCCTCGGGGCTGGTGACGGCGGCGGCGAACGGGCGTGTGACGATTACCGCAACTGCGGGCTCAGCGTCGGGGACGGCTGCGGTAACGGTGGAACAGGAAGTGAGCGCGATTGCCGTGTCCCCGGCGGCGGCTACTCTGGTGGCGTTCGGGGGCACGGTGCGTCTGGTGGCGGAAGCAACCGACGCGAACGGCCATGCGGTCGCAGGCTCGGAGTTCTCCTGGTCGTCCAGCGACACGCTGGTGGCCCAGGTGGACGATTCGGGGCTGGTGACCGGAGTGGACGAAGGGACGGCGACGATCACGGCGGAGGCGGGCGGCGCTTCGGGCGGCGCTTCGGGCGAAGCGGAGATCACCACCGTCGAGAATCCGGACCGGGCCGCGTTGGTCGCCCTCTACGAAGCCACCGACGGCCCGAACTGGGTCAGCTCCGATAACTGGCTGACCGAAGCGCCGCTTGGAGAGTGGTACGGGGTGGAGACCGATGATTCCGGACGGGTGGTGGGGCTGGACCTCGCCGGCAAGTTGGACCGCGAGGCGGGGGAGGAGTTGGTTCATGGCCTTGCCGGCACGATTCCAGCTGAGATCGGCAGCCTCGTCAATCTGAAATCGCTGAATCTGGAGCTGAACGGACTGACGGGCCCGATCCCTCCCGAAGTCGGTGAACTTACCAGCCTGACAACCCTGGATCTTGGCTACAACAACCTCAATGGCCCGATCACGCCTGCACTCCATAACCTCGTCGACCTGGAGCGGCTGCGTCTGGCGAGGAACCATCTGACGGGCTCGTTGCCGCACGAACTGGGCAGCCTGTCCCGCCTGGAGGAGTTGGATATCTGGGGCAATGACCTCAGGGACCCGATCCCCGACAGCTTTCTCGCGCTCGGTTCGTTGAGGAGGTTCACCTTCTCGTCGAACGCGAACCTCTGCGCCCCCGGAACGGCCGATTTCGTCGCTTGGCTGGTGGACATCGGGTGGTACGGCGGACCCTACTGCCACGAATCGGACATGGAAGTGCTCGCCCGCCTGTACCAATCCTCTGGAGGGCCGAATTGGAGATACTCCGGTGGCTGGCTGGAGACTCCCGTACTCGACGAATGGTACGGCGTGACGGCGGGCGCCCTCGGCCGGGTTGCGACGCTCGACCTTTCCGGGAACGGCCTCGACGGCCGGCTGCCTCCCGATCTGGGAAGCCTGGAGGAGCTGACCGTGCTTCGCGTCAACGACAACGCGCTATCCGGCCGGCTGCCGCACTCTCTGACCAGCCTCTCACTGGTCGAGCTCGATTATGCAGATACCGGCCTGTGTGCTCCGCCCCACGCATCGTTCCAGACCTGGCTGTCAGGAATCACGGCCCACGAAGGCACTAGCGTTGCTTGCAGCCCCCCGTCGGACCGCGAGGTCCTGGTAGCCTTCTATGAATCCACTGACGGACCGAATTGGATCAACTCCCGCAACTGGCTGACCGACGCACCGCTCGGGGAGTGGTACGGCATCAATACGGATGCTTCGGGCCGGGTCGTTCAACTGAACCTCTTCGCCAACAACCTTGCGGGTCAGATTCCACCCGAGCTAGGCGACCTCGCCACCCTAGAGCACCTGACCTTGTGGAGGAACAACCTGTCGGGTCAGATCCCGCGCGAACTCGGTGAACTTGCCAGCCTGA
>VYDD01000209.1:1990-6696 GCA_009843625.1 Gammaproteobacteria bacterium
GATCCCGCGCGAACTCGGTGAACTTGCCAGCCTGACCCGGCTGTCGCTCACAACCAACGGACTGACGGGTCCGATCCCATCCGATATCGGCAGGCTCACGAACCTTCGTTTGATGTCACTCTCCGGCAATGACCTTACGGGCCCGATTCCGTCCGATATCGGCAATCTCACGAGGATGGAGGCCCTGGACCTCGCCAGTAACAATCTCACGGGGGCGCTGCCGCCCGAGTTGGGCGGAGTATCAAGCCTCCGAGAACTGGCTGTCGGGAACAATGCCGGGTTGTCAGGGCCGCTCCCGGACGGATTGACGGACCTCCGGCTCAAGAGGCTTCTGGCGGGGGGCACGGATCTCTGCGCGCCGTCGGATCCCGGTTTCCAGGCCTGGCTGGAGACCCTTTACCACCGGCGGATCGCAACCTGTGCCCGTGGTGGCGGGTCGATGGCATACCTGACCCAGGCGGTGCAGTCACGGGAACACCCGGTTCCGCTGGTTGCGGGCGAGCAGGCCTTGCTCCGGGTCTTCGTCACCGCCTCACATCCGACAACAGCGAGTATCCCCCCTGTCCGGGCGCGGTTCTACCTGAACGGGACCGAGAGGCATGTGGCGGACATTCCGGCGACGGCGACGGCCATCCCCACCGAGCTTGTCGAACACAGTCTATTGAGCTCCGCCAATGCCAATATCCCCGGCGAGGTCGTGCAGCCTGGCCTCGAGATCGTGGTCGAGATCGACCCGGACGGCACGCTGGATCCCGGTCTCGGTGTCGTGAACCGGATCCCGGAGACGGGCCAGATGGCAGTCGACGTGCGCGAAATGCCCGTGTTCAACCTCACTGTGATCCCATTCCTCTGGAGCGAGGATCCCGATTCGTCGATTGTCGCGCTGACCACCGCGATGGCCGCCGATCCTGAGGGCCATGAACTGTTCCGGAGGACACGTACGCTGTTGCCGATCGGCGACCTCGAAGTGGCGGCGCACGAACCCGTGCTGAGTTCAAGCAACAATACATACGACCTTATGAGCGCAACACGAGCGATAATCGCCCTGGAAGGCGGTGTCGGTCGTTACCTGGGCATGATGTCGCGACCTGTCAGAGGCGCGGGAGGGTTGGCCCAGCAGCCAGGCCAGGCAGTTTTCGCGGTACCACATCCGGGGACCATAGCCCACGAACTCGGCCACAGCCTGAACCTCGGACATGCGCCGTGCGGGAGTAGCCGTCAGCTGGACCTGTCGTATCCCTACACGGACGGGTCGATCGGTTCCTGGGGCTACGACTTCCGTGACGGCGGCCGACTGATTGGACCGGGGCACAAGGATCTGATGTCGTACTGCGGCCCAGCGTGGGTCAGTGATTACCACTTCGCAAACGCGCTCCGGTTTCGTCTCTTCGACGAGCGACCGTCCCGGGTGGCGAGCCTAGCCGTTCAAGAAGACGCATCCCTCCTCCTATGGGGAGGCACGGACGCGGAAGGCGCACCGTTCCTCAACCCCACTTTCGTTGTCGATGCGCCGGCACTCCTTCCCGACTCCGCGGGCGCGCACCGGATCACCGGACGCACGGCCGACGGCGGTCAGCTCTTCTCCTTCAGCTTCACCATGCCCGAGACAGCCGATGGCGACGGGAGTTCGTCCTTCGCATTCGTTCTGCCGGCACAGGCGGGATGGGAGGG
The DNA here is from genome assembly GCA_009843625.1 of Gammaproteobacteria bacterium. Taxonomy (GTDB): domain Bacteria; phylum Gemmatimonadota; class Gemmatimonadetes; order Longimicrobiales; family Gaopeijiaceae; genus BD2-11. The sequence goes on from VYDD01000209.1 coordinate 3,662, forward strand.
CGACTTGGCGAGCATCACGCTTTCCGGACCCGAAGGATCAGCCACGCTGGATCAGGAGACGAACCGCCCGATGACGATCCTGCGCGATCCCCGCAGCGGGCAGATACGCGGATTCCTGCGGGATCCGGCTCCCGCGACCCGGAGTGCGGCGGACGCGGTGGGAGGCGCCGTTGTTCCCGGACTGGAAATGCTGTTCAGCCGTGGCATACCTGGCGCGGGGGCTTGGCGGCAGTGAGGGTCCACCGTCGCTCGGTATGCCCGCCGGCCTGGACGACGATCTGCAGACGCGGTTGACTTCCCGCCGTTTGGGGACGGTTTTCCCGCCGTTGCGGCATGATCGACCGATATACGGCCCAACGGTAAGCATGGAGCCGAGGAAGGAAGTGATTCGTGAACGACATCGGGACGTCAAAGCTGCTGCTGACTCACCTGAGCTGGCGGTTTCATCCACCCATGGAAGTGCTCGCGTGCACGGTCCTTGAGTACATCCTGAACCACCATCCCGACTCGAGAGAGGGGTTGAACGACCTGCTCTCGCGAATCGTTCCGGGCATGCGGTTGTCCGGCATGGAGTTCGAGACGGAGATCGCCGATCCGGAGTTGGGGCGCCTCGACGTGCTGCAGAGAGGAGACGACGGGGAAGGGCGGTTCGTCATCGAAGCCAAGTTCGATGCCTCACTCATGTCAACGCAGCCCGTTTCCTACCTGGACCAACTGCCGGAGGCTGGCGTCTCGGCGCTCATGTTCCTGGTTCCAACCCTGCGAGTGGAGGAGCTCTGGCCGCTGCTGCTCGGCCGGCTCGACGGCGAGGGCATCGCGTACGCACAACTCGAGTATCCCCGCTGCGTCCGGATCGATGGGACGGAGAAGCACCTCTGCATCATCGACTGGACCACCCTGCTGGACAGCATGAAGGAACCGCTCGCGGGTGACGAGGTCGGTCGGGCGGACCTCCGGCAACTCCGAGGACTCGCGCGGTTCGCCGAGGCGAAGGAGAGCAAGGCCAGGCTCCCGGGGGAGGAAATGGTGAATGCGGTCGTCAAGCTTGGGAAGGCCGCAGGCTGGTTGGCGACCACGACCATGAGGGGGGGCGCTTACGGGATCACGCGACAGGGCGGCGACTACGGCCGCTACGCGCGCCTTGATCGCCTCTACAAGCTCGGAATCTGGTTGGGCATCAACTCCCGTCTGCATCGGAAGTTCGCCTCGACGCCACTCTGGGTGATGTGTACGGATTGGGCCTACGCCGACGGCCAAGGCTGGAATCCCGGCGTCAAGGCAATACTCGAAGCTCGAATGGGCCCGGAACTCCACGAAGCCGGCAAGACGCTGTGGGTTCCGGTCGCGCCTGAGGGGGGCAGGGGGCCCGACCGGTACGCGGCCGCGCTCGAGCGGATCGTCGGGATCCTGGACGAGCTGGCGGAGCCCTGGCAGTCGGACGCCATCGTACTCGAGGAGGTTAGCCGCCCGTACAAGCAGCGGGTGATGAACAACGTCCACCGTTCCGAGCACGTCGAGGCGGTCGTGGGGCTCGCGCTCAAAGCCAGCGGCTGGGCGCGCATGACGCCATGGGATTCGTGGGACCTCGAGCACAAATCGGGAGTCAGGCTCGAGGTCAAGCAGTCGGCGGCAGCCCAGGCCTGGAAGAGCCCCGAGCGACAGAACCCCGCTCGATTCGATATCGCCCCCCGGACGGGATATTGGGACAAGAAAGGAGACTGGGTCTCAGAGCCCGGACGCCATGCGGACCTTTACGTGTTCGCCTGGCACGGAGCCGACGGAGACACGGCCGACCAGCGGGACCCGGGAAGTTGGGAGTTCTACGTCGTCGCGGAGCGGGATCTCCCCGAGCAGAAGTCGATCGGGCTGACGGTCCTTCAGGAGCTGGCGTCGCCGTGCGGCATCGACGCTCTCGCGGCGGGTGTGGACGCCATCGCCGCGCGCGTAGGTGCGGCGCCGGAGGAAGAAGCGCGGTCCTGAACCAACTCTTATCTCATCCCGGGCGAGCTAGGATGTGGCATGACGGTCATCCTCCGTCTGTCTCCCGCGCGTGCTCCCCGGTAGGCGACCGAGCGGCCTCGGCCTGCACCTTCACGCACAGTTGGTACATCTGCTCGACAGTTTCTTGGGAACTGCAGCCGAGCAGCCTGCCGAGGCGCCAACCGAGGTTGTCCCAAGTCAGTTTTCTTAGCGCCTTGCGATCGTAGCATTTGCCACGCACGGCGTTGTCCCAGCCGATCCGGAAGCGGGCCCGGCGGTGGCCCGAAGCGTCGGGGTCCTGGTCTCGAACGTCGACCTCAAAGCTGAGCCCATCAAACGTAGGGTCGGTCATGTTCGTTGCCATCCTTCCTTTCCCCTTGGAGGGGCGGGACTGGGTGCGCAAGGGCCGATTGCGCCTTGGAATCACGAGTCCTTCGCGCGTGTTCGGTTCGGGTTCAGCAGATCTTCGATGAGCGCCATCGCCTTGTGGATGGTGGCGGATCCGCCGGCGATCAGTCCGGCCGTCACGATGACGTCCGTGAAATGGAACAGGTCTCGCTGGAAGGGCACGGTGCCGGCGCCGAACTCGAAGATCGAGCCAAGGAGCCGCACGCCCGAGAGCGACACCATGACTCCGAGTACCAAGCCGAAGAGAAGTGCTCGCCGCTGGGTCCCCACACTGTATCGCCGGAGCTTCGCCTCGGCGGCGGCCCTGCCGTCCTCTCCGGCTGACCGCGCCTCCTCCTCGAGGCGAATCTTCCCGCCCTGCCGCCATGCCTTGAGGAGAACCTCGAGCGAGCGTTCGATGAACACCGCAACGATGTACAGGACTCCCAGTCGGCTGAATGCAGCGGGGAGCGGACTTACGCCTTCCGCTACGTCAACCGCCACGAAGGCATCGCCCGGCCCGAAGACCGCGAAAGCGACCGCCGCGCCCAGCAGCCCCACGCAGATTGGTCCACCGTATTTTCCCATGCTCTGCTTCCCCTGTTATCCGCGCTATCCGCGCCCCCGCTGACAGCCGCGACGGCCCGTAGGAACGCGACATACTCGTC
>VYDD01000293.1 GCA_009843625.1 Gammaproteobacteria bacterium
GGTCGGCGGCCGAGCGTCCCGCCAGCGTCAGATGGCCGCGGATGACCGGGACCGGGTCGTCGCAGCGGCCGGAGCATGGCATCCCGGTCGCCCCTTCGGGCGCGAGCGCCGCGAGGATGTCGAGCGCGCCCTCGTGAACGCACACGGGTCCAGTGCAGACGCGTGGGCAGTCGAGCCCGCCGGGTACGCGTGCGAAGTGGTGGTAGAAGGTGATGGTGCCGTACAGGTCGGCGAGCGGGATGCGCAGTCCCTTCGACACCGCCCGGATGGCGTCCTCCGAGAGGTAGCCGTCGCGGGCGTGGAAGGCATGCAGAACCGGGAGGAGCGGGGCGGGTTCCTCCTTCCAGCGGATCAGGATCTCCTGATCGGTCATGCGGCGCCCGGACCGGTTACGCGGTGATCCTGTCCGGTCGTGGGGCGCTCCCGTCCGGTCGTGCGGTGGTCCCGTCCGTTCATGCTGCGCTCCGTTCGCTCGTGTGTGGCTTTCGATTCGAGCCTGGGGGACAACAAAGTGGGCAAGAGATCGCCCAAAGGGAAATCCCTCGCCTCCAGGGGCCGTAAACATATGCTCTCCGCGGACATCTCGCTCCCTTTGCTTGTACGCCACGGTTTCGATTGCGTACCTTGGTGACGCGGGAGGCGCGGGCGGGCGAGCAGGTTCAGGACGGGCCCATAGCTCAGTTGGTCAGAGCAGCGGACTCATAATCCGACGGTCGCAGGTTCGAGTCCTGCTGGGCCCATCGCCCGTCCGCCTTCCCCGCAGCAACGCGGCCCCGCCAGCACTTGACTGGCGGGGCCGTTCCTTGCTGATCCCCGGCCCGTTCCGGGTATCCCGGTCCCGGGGCCGGCCGCAGGGCTAGAAGACGATCTGGAACCCAAGGTTCAGGTTGCGCGGGTAACCCAGGAAGACCTCTGCGGAGTCCGCGTCGTGGCGGTCACCGTCATCGTGGTAGCCGTTCCACCGTGAGGCATCCGTGGCGTCCTGGATGTACACCGTGTCGAACAGGTTGTACACGTTCGCGAAGACGCGCAGACTGCCGCCGTTCGCAATCGGCAGGACGTCGCCGAGGGAATACGAGGTGTGCAGGTGGAACACCGAGTAGCCCGGGGGCTGCCAGGACTGGGCTCTGTCGTCCGCCCTGGTGCGGCTGAAGGGCTCGAACTGCGCGAAGTGATCGCCGTAGAACATGCCTACCAGCGACAGATACGCGGCGTCCGACGGGTAAACCGAAGCGCTGAGCGCCAACTGGTGCTGAGGCGCGTCGGCGACCTTGAGGCCGGAGATGTAGAAGTTGTAGTTCTCGGTGTCGCTGGACTGGTCGTCGGGGCGATAGGTGCCGGAAACATCTTCCAGGTACTTCCAGTTTCCGAGCGAGAGCGCCCAGTCGAAGCGCAGCAGGTTGCTCGGTTGGTACGCCCCATCGGCCTCGATGCCCATGTGGCGGGCGTCAACCCCGAGCAGGTTGACCAGACCGTCCACCCCCTCGACGCCGCCGATATTCTGGACGAATCGGGTCAGGGTGCGGTTCCTCCAGGTCGTGTGGTAGAGGTTCAGGTTCAGGGACACTTGCCGGTTGTTCGAACGGAACTGGGCTCCGGCCTCGTATGAAAGGAACTTCTCGTTCTCGGGATCCGGGTTGAGGGTACCGTTGTTGTCGTCGATCACGCCGTCGAAGATCGGTACCTTGGAGATGACGCCCGCGTTCGCGAACAAGGACCACTGGTCGTTGAGGTTGCGAACCGCGCCGCCCTTGATCTGATAACCCGGGATGTTGCCGCTCTCGAGTTCCCGATAGCCGTTCGTGCCGGGATCGCGCCTGAAGAAGTCGACAAAGGTATAGGAGTTCTGGGCCCACCCGGCCATGCCGTAGAGCGAGCCTGCGGTGGTGCTCCTTTCCGCCTGAACGTAGGCGCCCAGCCAGTTCACCGTGTTCTCGTTGTGGTAGTTGATCTTGTCGCCCAGGCCCCGGTTCTGCTCGGCTTCAGTCCAGAAGTCGGAACTGCAGCTGCGGAAGCAATCGTTATAGTAGGCACCGCCCAGCAGGTCGCGTACCTCCCGGTAGTGCTCGATGTTGGCCGTGCGCCAGTCGACGCCGACCTCGGCGGTGAGACCTCCTTCGAAGCTCTTCCTGAGCTTCGAGATGACGCCCAGCGTGTTCTGGTTGTTGACCGAGTTGCGCAGGATCCCGCGCGACCCGGTGGAGTTGGACCGGTTGCGCTCGATGGTGGCATCCCAGTCGGCGACGCGCTGGCCGTAGTCGGTGTTCCACCTGAGCGACCCGTACGTGCCGGTACCGCCGCCCCGGCCGCCGGAATAGTACCCGACCGTCGAGAGACTCAGCCCGTCGCCGAAGAACGAGTACCAGTTCAGGTTGACCTGCGGCTTGTGGAAGTAGTTCTCGCGTTCGTTGAGGTATCCGTTGTTGAAGCGGCTTCTCTGTCCGGCGTCCGGACCCGTGCTGTTGTACTGGATTCCGTCGTAGCTGGCGCTGACCGGCGCCACATTGGGGCTCCTGCCCCTGCCGATTTCCGGATAGTCTTCGAAAGCCCCGGCGTCAAATCCGTCCAGCGATCGCGCGAAGTCCGCGTCGAGGCTCGCCAGGTTAAGCTTGTAGAGGTTTTGGCCGTGCCGCTGGGGCGCGCCCACCGCGTAGGCTTCGATTCGGTTGCTGGGGTTCAACTGGAACGACGTGGCCAGGTAGTAGGCCCACGCGTCCATCCAGAGCGCGTCTCCCCCGGTGAACCCCTGGTACATTCCGCCACCCGTCTTGCGCACCACGGAAGCCGTGGCCGCGAACGGCCCCATGGGGCCCGTATTCGCCACCAGGGTCGTCTTCATCATGTTGTTGCCGAGTCCCCATCCACCGCCGTCGTCCAGGCTGCCCTGGCCGAACTCCTGCTTGTACGTGAAGCCGCCACCCCGGTCCGCGGGGTCGGTGATGACGTTGAGGGTGCCACCGATGGACGGTGTGGCGAGGTTGACGGCCGACAGGCCGCGCTGGAGCTGGATGCTGGTGGCGGCGTCGCCCACGCCGTCCCAGTTGGACCAGTAGACCCAGCCGTTCTCCATGTCGTTGACGGGCACGCCGTTGATCATCACGGCGGTGTTGCGCTGGTTGAAGCCGCGCACGTTGATTCGGGCGTCGCCGGCGCCGCCGCCCTGCTGGGTCGCGTAGACGCTGGGGGTCACGTTGAGCACCAGCGGCAAATCGCGGGATCCGAGCTGGTTCTGAATCTGGGTCTTGCTCACGTCGGTGAACGCCACGGGCGTCTGCCGGTCCTGGGCGCGGGTGGCGAAGACCTCCAGGGCGTCGAAGGCGATCGCTTCCTGGCTCAGGCTGAAGTCCAGCGCCAGCGACTGGCCCGCCTCCAGCGAGACGCCGGTCGCGGACTGGCCCCCGTAGCCGATCATGATCACTTCGATGGTGTAGGGCCCGCCGGGACGAACTCCCTCCACCACGAAGGCGCCGTCGTTCCCCGACAGCGCCCCCGTCTGGACCCCGGTCACCTCGTGCGTCACCACCACCTGCGCGCTGGCGATGCCGGCGCCGCCATCCCCGGTGACCCGGCCCGTTATGGTGGCGGCCTGCTGCGCGGCCAGATCGCCGGCGCACACGGCGACCAGCACGGCGAGAACTGCATTCAGACGACTTCTGGACAACATCGGCTATCCTCCGGTTGAAAGAGATTGCATGACGAATCCTTCTCCATCGACTCCCGCCCGCGGGAGCGTGCTACTCGAATGGGGCTGCGGCACCCCAGGTAGGACCGACCGGCAGGGCGCGCATCCGGGTCAGCCTGCCGGGGATGGTCTCGCGATAAGGTAGCGGCCGAAGATCCACGCGGCCGTCAGCAGGGCGAGGCCGGCGAGCGCCACCAGTCCGAGCGTCCTGTTCACGACATCGGATGCCTCCGAGCTGATCTGGCCCTCGGGACGGCCAATGGCGATGTACCCCTCGGGCGTCGCGCCCTCACCCGTCAACGGCGCGACCGCGAAAACCGACATGCTCCCGTCAAGGTCGGCGCCGTGCACGATGCCGGGCTCGTCGGCCGCGTCGGGGAATCCCTCCGTCCGCATCGCGCCGATGGTGTCTCCCTCGCTCTGCCCTGAAGGGTAGCGAACCAGGACGCGGCCCTCCCGGTCGAGCACCGTGAAGGTGGACGACTGCGGCAACTCCATGTCCTGCGCGGTCTCGCTCAGGGCGCGCAGGTCGATGCTCGCGATCAGGACCCCGCCGGGCATCCCGCTCTCATCGGGAACCGGAATCGCCGACGCCACGCCCGGGCGCCCGGTGACGCGTCCGATCTGGTAGCTGCCGATGATGTGGCGGTTCTCGTTCATGGCGCGGATGTAGTAGGTGCGGTCGCCCAGGTAAAGCAGCCCGTCCGGCTGTACGGAGCCACACCCCACGTATCCGTCGAGTCCGATGGCCCAGATGCCATTGAGGTCGTTGGCCTGGTCGAAGACGCGTCCCAGGATATTGGTGCACTCCGGCTGCTGCATCCCGTTCACCTGCGGGAACTCCGCGAGCGTCGCGAGCAGTACGCGGCTCTCTTCGAGCAGCCGGTTGTACTCCACCGACGTCTCCCGCGTGGCGCGCAGGAGCTCCTGCTCCTGATTGGCCAGCTGGAGTGAGCGGATCTCGCCATTCGCGTACAGGTAGATGCCGACCGCCGGAAGGAAGGCGATCAGCACGAGCAGCAGGACACGGCCGGTGAACCCCCGGTTCGACGTTGACATCGATCGGCTCTCCTGGTTGGGTACGTTGTGGGTTCCGCAATCTAGCATGTCGTCAGGAATTGCGCTCCGTCCCGCGGCAAGGTGTCCCGGGACTCGCCGGCTCACTAGTTTGCCGCGCGGGCAACGCTTCCTTTTTCGGTGGTGCCGACTGAGCCATGAGCCTCGAATCCCTTGGGAATCTCGCGGAGATCGTCGGCGTTCTCGTCGTGATCGCGGGCTTCCTCTTCGGCTACCTGCAGATCCAGCAGTACGGCATCCAGCGGCGGGCAACAGCCGCCATCGAGCTCGCGCGATCTCTGCAGAATCCCCCCATGGCGCGCGCCCTTCGCCTGGTCTTCACCCTCCCGCCGGGTCTCGACGCGTCCGAGATTCGCGAGCGGGGCAGCGAGTATGAGGACGCGGCCATGCTGGTTTGCCTGACCTTCGAATCGGTGGGCCTCATGGCCCATCGCCACATGGTCTCCCTGGAACTGGTGTGGGAGTTCCTGGGCGGGGCGCTGCTCGGTTCCTGGGAGCGGCTCGAGGACTGGACGCACGAGATCCGCGACCGGAGCGGCGACGAGAAATTCAACGAGTGGATGCAGTGGCTCGTGGAGCAGTGCTACCGCCGGTACGGCCGGGAGGAACCGGCATACCGGCGGTTTGCGGAGTGGCTCCCCGGTCGGCAGGACCGCGTGGCTTGAGGGGAGGCCGCGGAGTCGCGGCCTCCCGAACAGGGGGTCGGGCGGCTCCGGTCAGCCCGAACGGATCGGGATGCTGATGCTGGTCTGCTCCCACTCCATGACGAGGTCGGCTCCGCCGTCGGCGTCCGAGAAGGTGTAGCGAAGCTGGTCGACCGCCTCGTCCACCATGCCGGGCATTACCGTGAAGCTGCCCACGTCGTTGGCCGTCACGTCGGGGCCGATGGGGATGCCCCAGCGCTCGTTGACCGAGTTGATGTGGACGGTCCAGTCGCCCATGGCGGGCGTGGCGTAGATGGAATACGCGCCGGCGTCCAGGGCGACGCCGCCCACGCTCGCGGCCGCGCTCAGATAGATCGCGGTCGCCTCGTTGGCTCCCATGCGCCAGGGGGCGTCGTAGGGAACGAGGGCGCCCATGATCTCCCGGGTCACGTCGGGGTTGTTGGGGTCCCGGCGCAGGGGCGCGCCGTAGCAGACCTTGACCATCACGTCGCCGAACGACGTGGAGGTGGACTCGAGCGAGCTGAGCCGGCCCTCCAGGTCTCCGCGCACGAAGCAGTCGGGTTCCTGCGCCATGGACTCCATGGCCATCTCGTCGGAAGCAGCCTCTTCCGCGGCTTCCTGCGCGCAGGCGGGGAGGAGGGCGAGGGCGAACGCGGCTGTCAGGGGCGTGAAGAGCTTCATGCGGTTCCTCCACCAGAGGGAATGCTGTACAGCGAATACGTCGGGCGGGGGCACGTCCCGACACGCGACGCGAAAACACGGGCTCGCCCGGAAAGGCGGCTTCGGATAGGATGATGCGCGCCGGAAGTCCGGTCAAGTCGGACGGCGGGTCGTCGGACGGCTCCGTGATGAGTGCCCAAGGGGACTGGCCCAGGGAGACGCCATGAAGGCCGTATTGATGGACGGGTTCGGGGATGCCGGCGTGTTGCGCTGGGGTGATGCCCCCAGGCCGGAGCCGGGTCCGGGCCAGGTGCTCATCGAGGTGGTGGCGACTTCGGTCAATCGGGCGGACGTCAGCCAGCGGGAGGGGAAGTACCCTCCGCCCCCGGGCGAGTCGGAGATCCTGGGCCTCGAGGTGGCGGGCGTGGTGCGCGAAACGGGCGCCGGGGTCGAACGCTTCCGGCCCGGCGACCGGGTGATGACGCTGGTGGCCGGCGGGGGGTACGCCGAGTTCGCGTGCGCCTACGAGGACCACCTGGTGCGGGTCCCCGAGGCGCTCTCGTGGGAGGAGGCCGCGTGCGTGTGCGAGACCTACGTGACCGCGTAC